>JAFLDC010000369.1 GCA_017302775.1 Sphingomonadales bacterium | reverse complement strand
CGCATCCAGCGCTCGACCCGCATTGCCGCACCGCGCGAGAAGCTCTTCACTTATGTCACTGACCTGCACAACTTCGATGCCTGGTCGCCCTGGGCGCCGCTCGATCCGACGATGCGCAAAACGCATTCCGGCGCGGCCAGCGGGGTCGGCGCGAGCTATGAGTGGCAGGGCAACAACAAGGTTGGCCACGGACGCATGGAAATCGTCGAGGCGGTGGCCCCCGAGCGCGTGCTGATCAAGCTGGATTTCCTCAAGCCCTTCGAGGCCCACAACATGGCCGAATACCTGCTGGCCGAGCGCGCCGGCGAAACCGAGTTCACCTGGGCCATGCATGGCCCGAACAACTTCCTCTCGAAGGTGATGGGCCTGTTCTTCAACATGGACAAAATGGTCGGCGCGCAATTCGAACAGGGACTGGCTGCACTCAAGGTAGTTGCCGAAAGGGGAGAGGCATGATCGTGGGCGGTTGCCTGTGCGGGGGAATCCGCTACCGCTATGAGGGGGAGATCGAGCACATCTCGGTCTGTCATTGTTCGCAATGTCGCAAGGCGCAGGGTTCGGCCTTCGCCACCGTGGCGCCGGTGGCAAAAGAGCGCTTTCGTTTTCTTTCCGGGATCGACCTGATTACCGAATACCGTTCCTCGCCGGACAAGGTACGTGCCTTCTGCAAGGTCTGCGGCAGCCCGACCTACAGTGCCAAGGATGATGTGCCGGACGTGTTGCGCCTCCGCCTGGGCTCGGTGGATACGCCTTTCGTGTGCACCGACATCTTCCATATCTTCACCGACTCGAAGGCGCCGTGGTGGGAGATTGGTGATGGCCATCCGAGTTACGCCAAGCGCAAGCCGTGAGCAAGGACGCCGAGCTGCTGCCCGGAACGACGGAGGAACTTGACCGTGTGCGTGCGGCCTGCAAATCCATGGTGCGGCGGCGCGCGGCGACCTCGGGCGGCATGGCCTTGGTGCCGATCCCGGGGCTGGACATCGCGGGAGATGTGGCGATGCTGATGGAATTGATCCCGGCCATCAACCGCAAGTTCGGTCTCACACCGGAGCAAATCGAGCAGCTTGACGCCCATCGCCGCGTTCTGGTGTATGCCACCCTGAAGAAGGTGGGTGCTGATCTCGTGGGGCGCGCAATCACCAGGAAACTGGCGCTGGCGGCGTTGAAGAAGGTCAGCGCGCGCCTGGCGACGAAGCAGGTGCTCAAGTACGTTCCGTTTGCCGGGCAGGCCGCCGCTGTGGCGTTAAGCGTGACGGCGATGATCTACCTCGGCAATTCGCACATCGATGATTGCTATGCGGTGGCCAGAGGCGGTATCGAGGATTTGCCAGGGCGGAAGCGATCGGCATCGAATTGATCCAGATCAACTACATACGCCGACTATCCCGTTAGCTTGGCCGTATCTTCTTGCGGGAGGTGCCTTCAATGTCCGATCGGTCACTGAAGACCCGCGTCACCCTGTACACCTTGGGCATTCTTCTGGTCAGCCTCTGGCTGCTGGTTTTCTACGCCGGCAGGATGATCCAGGGTGATATGCAGAGGGTGCTGGGGGCACAGCAATTGGCCACGGCATCTTTTATCGCGTCCGAGTTCAATCAGGGACTGGAACAGCGCCTGCGTGGCCTGGAAAGAATTGCGGCGGTCTCCGTAAAGGATCTGCGCGGCGGACCGGCCGCGATGCAGGCAGCGCTCAATGTTCGACCGGTGATCAGCAGTCTTTTCAACGGCGGCATCATCGCTTACCAGCGCGACGGTACGGCAATTGCCGAGTTGCCAGTGGGCACGGGGCGGGTAGGGCTCAACTACATGGAAGTCGATACGATTGCAGCCGCCTTGAAGGAGGGCCGCACCACGATTGGCAAGCCCATTCTCGGCAAACGCCTGCAAAAGCCGGTGTTCGGCATCACCGCTCCGATTCGCGATGTCGAGGGTACGGTCATCGGAGCCTTGGCTGGTGTCACCAACCTTGGATCGCCAAGTTTCGTCGATTCCATTACCGGAAAGCACGATCTGCCAAGCGGGGCGTACGTCCTTTTGGTGGCACCTCAGTTTCGGCTGGTGGTGGCGTCGTCCGATCCGGCCAGAGTCATGGAAGTGCTCCCCGCACCCGGGGTGAATCCGGGAGTGGATCGCTTCATCGATGGTTATGAGGGAACCGATGTTGTCGTTAACCCACAAGGGGAGGAGGTGCTGGCGGCCGCAAGGCGGGTGCCGGTGGCCGGCTGGTACGTCGTACTGGCGATGCCGATCAGCGTGGTCTACGAGCCGATCCGGTCCATGCAGCAGCGCATGTTTTTCGCGGCGATCCTGCTTTCCGTACTGGCCAGTGCACTGACCTGGTGGTTGCTGCGTCGCCAGTTGGCACCCATCGTGAAGGCATCGGCACTGCTTGCCGCCCAGTCTGGGTCGGGAATGCCGACCCAAGCGCTTCCAGTTTCCAGCCGCGATGAGGTGGGTGATCTGATTTCGGGCTTCAATGACTTGCTGCGAACCCTTGGCGAACGCGAACAGGCTCTGCGTGACAGTGAGCTTCGCTGGCGCTTCGCGATCGAAGGGGCGGGCGACGGGCTATGGGACTGGAACGTTGCTGCTGGCAGCATGTATGTTTCGCAACGCTGGAGGGAAATGCTCGGCTATGCTGAGGGAGATCCGGGCTTCGATCCTCAGGCGGTGATGGCACTGATTCATCCGGATGACCGCGACGCCACCGCCACAACCATCCAGGCCTGCTTCGACGGCGAGACGCCAAACTATGTGCGCGAGCATCGCTTTCGGTGTAAGGACGGGACCTATCTCTGGATGCTGGCGCGCGGCTTTGTCGTTGCACGCGACGCGGCCGGTCAGCCTTTGCGCATGATCGGCACGCACTCCGACATCACCGAGCGGCACCGCGCCGAAGCCAGCATTCGGCGCCTGACGCGCTTGTATGCCACTTTGAGTCAATGCAATCAGGCCATTGTGCGCAGTGCCACTGCTGCTGAACTGTTCCCGCAGATTTGCCGGGATGCCGTCACCTTCGGCGGTATGAAAATGGCCTGGATCGGGATAGTGGATCCTGGAAGCGGACAGGTGAAGCCGGTGGCAGCCTTTGGAGACGGCAAGGAGTACCTCGATGGCATCACCATTTCGATTGATGCTTCAAGTCCCTACGGACGCGGTCCGACAGGTGTGGCGATTCGCGAAAACGAAGCCTTCTGGTGCACGGATTTTGCCCATCATCCGCTGACCGTACCCTGGCGCCATCGCGGTGTGGGACCATCACGTCGCAATCGTCTCCGAAGTCCTGCCCGACGGGCGCTTCAAGGCGATCGGTGGCAATCAGGGCCATTCCGAGGGCCGCAGCGCCGTCACCGAGGCCGTGTTCAAGGCGGAGAAGGTGCGCGCCTATCGCTTGCCCGTGCCCCTCGTGACGCCCCGGGATCTCGATGCAGCGGGCTCGCGGACGACGCAGAAGGGCCTCTCTGACATCGCCACCGGCTGGGGCGCGGTCGCGCTCGGCGTTCCGGCTGCCCTGCAGGGTGGCGCTCCGGAGCCCGAGGGCGGTCTCTCT
>JAFLDC010000368.1 GCA_017302775.1 Sphingomonadales bacterium | reverse complement strand
AAACCGAAGAAACCGAACCGCACCATTGCCGCCAAGCCAGCCGCCGCACCGGCCCCGGCCCTTGCAGCGCACCGGCCAGGCCTGCGTCCGCGCCGCGATCCCGCCCCGGTAATGGGCAAGGGCTCAAGCCATGCCATCCAGCTCGGCTCGTTCTCCAGCGAACACGGTGCGCGCCGCGCGTGGGGCTTCTATGCCGGCCGCAATCCCGAGTTGCGCAATTTCAAGATGTCGATCACGCCCGCTTCGGTACGTGGCAAGAAATTCTGGCGCGTCGCCGCCGTCGGCCTTGATAGCCGGGGTGCTGGCGGGCTGTGCTCGAAAGTCAAGGCACGTGGCGGGGTTTGCTTCGCCTATGCGACCACCGGTCGGCCAGCTACCGCACCGGCCTATGCCGCCAAGGCAAAGGCCAAAGCGCCGGTGATGGTGGCCGCCAGGCCCAAAGCGGGTGCTACGGGTGCATCCACCGTGCGCAAGAAATAGTTGTTCCTGGATAAGGAACTCAGGAGCCGCGTTGACCCCCTCCGCCGCAGTGGCGAGAGGGGGTTTGCATTTCACCCGACCAAAGCGCCGCCCTTGAACAGCGCCGCGACGCGGCCTTGCACGCCCTGTTTGTCGAAAGGCGTATTGCCTGCTGCGGCAGCCATCCGATCCGAATCGACGATCCACGGCTTGTCGGGCTGAACCAGCGCAATGTCGGCCTCGGCGCCGGGTTCAAGCCGCCCGGCATTGATCCCAAGCAGCCGCGCCGGATTGCCAGCCAGCAAAGCGAAAGCCCGCGCCAGGTCAATGACGCCATCACGGACCAAGCCCAGCGTTAGCGCCAGCACGGTTTCCGATCCGGCCATTCCAGGCTCTGCATCCGCAAATGGCAAGCGCTTGTCTTCCGGGCCGCGCGGATCATGGCCTGATGCGATAACCTCGATCGTACCGTCCGCCAGCGCTTCGAGCACGGCGTGGCGATCATCCTCGCTGCGCAGCGGAGGGGAAAGCCGCGCGAAAGTTCGAAAATCGCCTAGAGCGACGTCGCTCAGCATGAAGTGGGCTGGTGTTACACCGGCACTGACGGCCACCCCTCGCGCCTTGGCTGCGCGGATCAGCCGCAGCGCCGCCCGGGTGGTGATCTGGCGAAAATGCAGCCGCGCATTGGTCATTTCCGCAAGGGCAAGGTCGCGCGCAACCGCCAGGGCCTCTGCCTCGGACGGCGCTGAGGGCAGGCCCAACCGGGTTGCCATTTCCCCGGCAGTGGCAACGGCTGCACCGGTCAACCCGCTGTCCTCGGCATGCGCGATTACCGTCAGGTCAAGCATCGCACAATACGACAACAGCCGGTGCATCGTACCACTGTCGGCAATCCATGACCGCCCTGTGGCCACCGCCTTTGCACCGGCATCGCGCATCAATGCCAGTTCGGCAATATCGACCCCGGCAAGATCACGCGTGGCAGCGGCAAGGGGATGGACCCAGAGATCCGGCTTGCCTGACTGGGCCGCAAACCGGATGGCGGCGGGCTTGTCGAGGCAAAGGGTCTGGTCGGGCATCAAGGCTGCGCGGGTAATGCCCCCGAAATGGAACGCCGGCTTGTCGATCGCGAAGACTCCCAGATCAACCAGTCCGGGCGTGACCAGGGCATCTTTGGCGTCGATAACCTGATCGCCGTCCTGCGGCGTAACGTCTGCGCCGACGGCAACGATCCGGTCGTCTTCGCAGCGCACCGCGCCATGCAGGGGTCCGCCGGATGGCAGGACGAGTCGTCCGTTCGTGATGGTCAGCGTGTTTTGCGGTTTCATCACCAGCCCTCCACGCCGCGCGCCCTCCGGGTCAGGACGTCAAGGCAGGCCATACGGATCGCTACACCCATTTCGACCTGTGTGGTAATCAATGACCTTCCCGCCAGGTCCGCCACATTGCTGTCTATTTCCACCCCGCGGTTCATCGGCCCAGGATGCATAATCAGCGCACCCGGCCGGGCGAGCGCGAGCCGATCCAGCGTCAATCCGTACAAGTGGCGGTATTCTCGCGGGCTTGGAATGAACTGACCACTCATCCGTTCCTGCTGCAGGCGCAGCATCATGATCACGTCAGCATCCTTGAGTGCTGCATCAAAGTCATAAAAGGGCGTAACCTTTAACCCTTCGATGCCGGTTGGCATCAGCGCGGGCGGGGCGCAAACCCGAACATCAGCGCCCAAGGTTGTCAGGCAGTGGATGTTGGACCGGGCCACCCGGCTATGCAGGATGTCGCCGCAAATCGTCACTTTCAATCCGGCAAACTCTTCGCCCAAGCCGCGATCACGCAAGGCTTGACGCAGCGTCAAGGCATCCAGCAACCCTTGCGTCGGATGCTCGTGCTGGCCATCTCCGGCGTTAAGCACCGGGCAGTCAACCTTGTCGGCGATCAGGCGGACCGCGCCGCTGCTGTGATGGCGAATAACGATGGCGTCAGCGTGCATTGCATTGAGCGTCATCGCCGTGTCGATCAGCGTTTCGCCCTTCTTCACGCTCGACTGGGCGGCATGCATGTTGACGACGTCAGCCCCTAGCCGCTTGCCGGCGATCTCAAAGCTGAGCAGGGTGCGGGTTGAGTTTTCAAAGAAGGCGTTAATGATTGTCAGGCCGGCAAGGCGATCGTTTCGCTTGTGCGGTTGCCGGTTAAGCTCGACCCATTGCTCAGCCTGATCCAGCAGAAAGAGCAGCTCCCATGGGGCCAACCCTGCCAGCCCGGTCAGGTGGCGGTGCGGAAAAGCGGCGGCGCCTGCTGGATAGCGGCCCGTCGGCAAAGGTTTTGCTGATGTCATTGAAGACGGCGCCTTACCCGCACTGCTTCGCGGAGGCAAGCCGCGGCGCCACCTTGTCACCTGCCGATCCTGCTGCGTCGCCGGTCGATGCGGCACTGGCCTTTGCCGTCACCTATGTTTAATGGCTGAACAAACGATTTCACCCGGTACGATGGGGATGACTGCATGATTTTCGCGCGCAAGGTCTGGCATTTTCTGGTTGCGATCAAGGACGGGCTGGTCCTGCTGTTGATGTTGCTGTTCTTCATGGCGTTGTTCGGGATTCTCACGGCGCGGCCGAGCGCCGGGACCATGCGCGACGGTGCGTTGCTGCTGCGGCTCAACGGCACGGTGGTGGAAGAGCCGACCGTGCGCGATCCTTTCGAGAATTTGATGAGCGGGGGCAACCAGCCGCGTGAATATCGCGCCCGTGATCTGGTTCGCGCCGTCGAACTCGCCGCAAGCGATGATCAGATCAAGGCGGTCGTACTGGATCTGTCCCAGTTTGCTGGTGGCGGGCTGGTCAGCATGCAGGAAATCGGTGCTGCGCTTGATAAGGTCCGTGCCGCCAAAAAGCCAGTGCTGGCCTATGGTATGGCCTATGCTGACGATGGCGTGATGCTCGCCGCTCACGCCAGCGAAGTCTGGGTTCATCCGCTGGGCGGGGCCTTTGTCATGGGACCGGGCGGCAACCGCCTGTATTATGGTAACCTGCTCAAGCGCTACAACGTGAACGTGCACCTTTACAAAGTCGGCACTTTCAAGGACGCGGTCGAACCT
>JAFLDC010000367.1 GCA_017302775.1 Sphingomonadales bacterium | reverse complement strand
CGATTCCATCCGTCTGGCGCCCGGCGTCCAGATCAAAGCTCATCACCATCGTATCGTCGATCGGGCTGACCGTGATGCCGTGGCGGGCAAAGATATTGATATCGTACTTGGCGTTCTGGCCCACCTTCAGCACGGCATCGCTTTCCAGCAGGGGGCGCAGGATTTCCAGCGCGCGGGCGCGGTCAACCTGGGCCGGCTTTTCGGCAAACATGTCCGTCCCGCCGTGGCCCAGCGGGATATAACATGCATCTCCCGGCCCCAGCGCCAGGCTGACCCCGGCAAGATCGGCGCGCATCGCATCCAGCGAAGAGGTTTCGGTGTCGAACGCGACGAGGTGCGCGGCCAGCGCGCGGTCCACCCAGGCCTGCAGCGCGGCCTCGTCCTGCACGCAGACATAAGCGGCGCGGTCGATCGGTGGCAGATCGGCCAGCGGCTGGCGGTCGGTTCCGGTCAGCGTCCCGGCGCCGGCCGTCACCGGTTTCGCGGGATTGAGATCAACCTTGCGTTCAGGACTGCCCCGTCCGTCGCCCAGCCGCTTGAGCAGCGAATTGAAGCCATGCTGGCTGAGGAACGCTGCCAGCGGTTCGGGCGGAATGCCATCCAGCTTGAAATCGTCGAGCGGTACCGGCAGCGCGCAATCATCCTTGAGCGTGACGAGCACGCGCGAAAGGCGGGCCATGTCGGCCTGCTCGATCAGGCTTTCACGCAGTTTTGACGGCTTCATTTGCGGTGCCGCGGCCAGTGCCGCCTCAAGCCCGCCATGCTCCTGGATCAGCTTGGTCGCGGTCTTTGGGCCGATCCCGCGAATGCCTGGCACATTGTCAACCGAATCGCCCATCAGCGCCAGCACATCGCCAACCAGGTCTGGCGTGACACCGAACTTCTCGACCACTTCCGCCACGTCGATCCGCTGGTTCTTCATTGTATCGAGCATGTCGATGCAAGCCTCGCCACCATCGGCGGGCAGGCACCGGCCGACCAGTTGCATCAGATCCTTGTCGGACGAAACGATCGTAACGTCCCAGCCCCGTTTGGTCGCGGCGCGTGCATAGGATGCGATCAGATCGTCCGCCTCCAGTCCCATTTCCTCGATACACGGTAGGCTGAAGGCGCGGGTGGCATCGCGGACCAGCGGGAACTGGGGTTTCAGGTCTTCGGGCGGGGGCGGCCGGTTGGCCTTGTACTGATCGTAGATATCGTTGCGGAAGCTCTTGCCCGATGCATCAAGGATGACTGCCAGATGAGTTGGGCCATCCGCCTTGTTGAGATCGTCCGCCAGCTTCCACAGCATGGTGGTATAGCCGTAAACCGCGCCGACGGGTACGCCATCGGGGTTGGTCAGTGGCGGCAGGCGGTGATAGGCGCGAAAGATATAGGCCGACCCATCGACCAGATAGAGGTGCTGCTTGGACTCCATGACACATGCCTAGCAGGGTGTTTGCTCCGGGGTAAGGCCCGCAGCGCATCGAATCAGCGCCAAAAAAGTTCTCGCCGGGGCCTTCATATGGCTGTCATACGGGTCTGGCACGCAGCAAGAGTGGCGGAATTCGGCCAACCTGCGGATAGCATTTCACTATCGCTTGCATAGCGGTTCGAAGGACACTAAATGCGCTTTCGAAGTCTACCACATCAGTAGGCTTTCCGTGCGCTCGCCTGCACTCCGGTAAAGGCGTTCGTGCGTGGTCCACTCGCTGTTAAGGAATACTGTTCATGCGCAAGATCGTTCTCGCTGCTGCCGCTGCTGGCGCCGCTCTCGCTCTTTCGGCCTGCTCGCAGGAAACCAAGGAAGACGCCGCTGCTGTCGCTTCGGACGCCGCTGCTGTTGCTTCGGACGCTGCCACCGACGCCGCCACTGCCGCTGCCGACGCTGCTGACGCTGCCAAGGGCGCTGCTGCTGAAGCCGCTACCGCTGCTTCGGGTGCTGCCGTTGAAGCTGGCGCTGCTGCTGAAGGCGCTGCCAAGGAAGCTGAAGCTGCTGCTGCGGAAGCCGCCAAGAAGATGTAATCTTCGCCGCTTGGCAAACGAATTGGGGCGCGGGGGCAACCTCGCGCCCCTTTTCTTTTGGCGCTATTGTCTCGCTGCTTGATATTTTTAATCGCTCGATTAAACTTTGCGCCTGACTGGCCATGACGGCTGGCGGGAGAGTGAATCTTGAGCGCTTCCTTGCCCGAAGGGCTGAACCGCGCGCTGGGCCGGATCGGCTGGCCCGCAGCCGCCGGGCTTGAGCGGTTGTCGGGCGGCGCCAACATGGAAAGCTGGCGGTTCACCAGCGGGTCGCAAACCTGCGTGTTGCGCCGGGCCCCGTCCCTGGAAATGATGGCCGGGCGCGCGCTGGATCACGCCGCCGAAGCCGCGCTGATCCGCGCCGCGCGGGCTGGCGGGGTCATGGCGCCGGAAGTGCTGGTTGAACTGGAAACGGCGGACGGCATCGGCTCTGGCTATATCATGCGGGCGATCGCGGGTTCGCCCGATCCCAACACATTCCTGGCCGAAGCCGATCCGCACACCGGGATTGCCGATATCGCGCGCGAATTGGTCGCTACGCACCGGACCGATTGCACCGGCCTGCCGGTCCCGGTGATGGACACGGGTGAAGCGCTGGCTGAACTGCGCAGCCGCTTTCTGGCCTACGGCGGGGACCGTCCGATTCTGGCCCTGGCGCTGCGTTGGCTGGAAGCGAACATTCCGCCGGCGGTTGCGCCCCATCTGGTCCACGGCGATTTCCGGTTGGGCAATCTGATGTTCGATCGCGGTCGGCTGACCGGCGTTCTCGATTGGGAACTGGCGCATCTGGGCGATTGGCACGAGGACCTGGCCTTTGGCTGCATGACCGTGTGGCGTTTTTCGCGGCCCGACCGCCCCGGTTACGGTCTGACGTCGGTGGAAGAGCTTGCCGCGGCCTATGAAGCGGCGGGGGGAGAGCGGTTCGATCCCGACCGGTTCCGGTTCTGGACCATTTACCGCACCTTCTGGTGGGCGCTGGGCTGCCTGCAGATGGGCGGGTTCTGGCGCGCCGGGCACGACCGGTCGGTCGAACGGGTGGTGGTGGCACGGCGGACCAGCGAGCAGGAGCTGGACCTGCTGCTGCTGCTGGAAGAGCAGGCCCCACTGGCCGAGCGCGCCCGGCCGCTACCGCCCCAGCGCGCGGCAATCGCAGTGAACAGCGGCGAGCCGAGCGGCGCCGAGATGCTAACCGCAATATCCGAATGGCTTGGCAGCGAGATCAAGCCGCTGGTCGCGGGGCGCGGCAAGTTCGACCTGGCGGTTGCCCGGAACGCGCTGGGTATCGTCGCGCGGGAGATTACGCAGCAACCGGTCGCCACCGATGCAGCGCTGGCAGCGGATCTGTTGTCGGGCAAAGCCGATCTGACCACACCGGGCCTGCTTGCGCGGCTGCGGCGGATGGCGCTCGACAAGCTGGCGGCCGACATGCCGAAATATCCGGCCCTCGCCACGGCGCGGGCCCGCTGGGAAGGAAACTGAGATGGACTTCGCACTGCCGCAGGATCTGGTCGAATACCTTGCTGAGCTTGACCGGTTTATTGCCGCCGAGATTACT
>JAFLDC010000366.1 GCA_017302775.1 Sphingomonadales bacterium | reverse complement strand
CCATCACCCCGGCAACCGGCGCGCCCACTTCGATCGCGACCTTGTCAGTCTCAAGGCTGGCGATCGGCTCGTCCAGCGCCACGGCCTCGCCCGGCTTTTTCAGCCATTCGCCAATGGTGGCTTCGGCAACGGATTCACCCAGGGTCGGGACTTTAACTTCAGTGGACATCTGTATGTTTCCTCAAGCCTTCTTGCGGCGACGAATTTCACCCCGGACCGACAGACCCAGCGCGTGGCTGATCAGCGCGCCTTGCTCGCTGGCGTGGCGGCTGGCGAGGCCGGTGGCGGGTGAGGCGCTGGCATTGCGGCCGGCGTAACGGGGGCGTGTAACCTTGCGCTTCGCGGCGATCAGGGCTTCCTCGATGAACGGCTCGACAAAGAACCACGAACCGTTGTTCTTCGGCTCTTCCTGGCACCAGACCACTTCTTCGAGGTTCGGCATTTTCGAAAACCGCAGCGCCAGTGGCTCACCCGGGAAGGGGTAAAGCTGTTCCAGCCGGATGATCTGGGTATCGGTGATTTCCGCCGCGTCGCGCGCTTCCATCAGGTCATAGGCGACCTTGCCCGAACACAGCACCACCCGGCGGGTATCCTTGTCGGCCGCGCCGCCCCGATCGGACAGGATCCGCTTGAAGTGGGCCGCACCGATGAATTCGGATCCCTCGCTCTTGGCCATGGGATGGCGCAGCAGCGACTTGGGCGTCATCAGGATCAGCGGCTTGCGGAACGGACGGTGCATCTGCCGGCGCAGCACGTGGAAATAATTGGCCGGGCTGGTGATGTTGCAGACCTGGATATTGTCCTGCGCGCACAGTTGCAGATAGCGCTCGAGCCGGGCCGAGCTGTGTTCCGGCCCCTGGCCTTCATAGCCATGGGGCAGCAGCAGCACGAGGCCGTTGGCGCGCAGCCACTTCGATTCCGAAGAGGCGATATACTGATCGATTACGATCTGCGCACCGTTGGCAAAATCGCCAAACTGGGCTTCCCACAGCACCAGCGACTTGGGATCGGCGCTGGCATAGCCATATTCGAAGCCGAGCACCCCGTATTCGGACAGCGGGCTGTCGTGCACTTCAAATTTGCCGTGCGGCACAGTGGTGAGCGGTACATATTTGTGTTCGTCGGTCTGATCGACCCAGACCGAGTGCCGCTGGCTGAAGGTGCCGCGCCCCGAATCCTGGCCCGACAGGCGGACGTTGTAGCCCTCTGACAGCAACGATCCGAAGGCGAGCGCTTCACCCGTGGCCCAGTCAAAGCCCTGGCCGGTGGCAAACATGTCGCGCTTGGCATCCAGCACGCGGGCAAGGGTCTTGTGGATCTGGATCGAATCCGGAACCGTGCACAGCGTGCGGCCCAGGCTGTCAAACAGCTTGCGGTCGATCCCGGTAGGCACGTTGCGGCGCGCCGATTCAGGGTCTGCCGGGGCGTGAAGCCCGGTCCACCGGCCGGCAAACCAGTCAGCATGGTTCGCCTTATAGCTTTTGGCGGCTTCGAATTCCTGTTCAAGCGTGGCGACGAAGTGCGTTTCCACTTCGGCGGCATAGGTGGCGTCGATCACGCCCTCCTTGCTGAGCCGGTCGGAATAGAGCTTCGACACGCTGGGGTGCTGGCGGATCTTCTGATACATCAGCGGCTGGGTAAAGCCAGGCTCGTCCCCCTCGTTATGGCCAAAGCGGCGATAGCACCACATATCGACCACGATATCGCGGCCAAAGGTCTGGCGATAATCGATCGCCAGCTTGCAGGCAAAGGTCACGGCTTCAGGATCATCGCCATTGATGTGAATGATCGGTGCCTGCACGCCCTTCGCCACGTCCGATGGGTACGGTGAGCCGCGCGAAAACTGCGGGCTGGTGGTGAAACCGATCTGGTTGTTGATGATGAAGTGAATGCAGCCGCCGGTGTTGTAACCGCGCACGCCCGAAAAGCCGAAGCATTCCCACACGATCCCCTGCCCGGCGAAGGCTGCGTCGCCATGGATCAGCACCGGCAGCACCTGCTTGTGCTTGCCTGGGCCGATATCGTCGCGGAAAGCCTGATTGGCGCGGGTCTTGCCCAGTACGATCGGATCGACCGTTTCCAGATGGCTGGGATTGGGCACCAGGCTCATGTGCACCTTGATCCCATCGAAATCGCGGTCGGTGCTGGTGCCCAGGTGATACTTGACGTCGCCCGAACCGCCGACGTCTTCGGGATTGGCGGTGCCGCCCGAAAATTCGTGGAAGATCACGCGGTAAGGCTTGGCCATGACATTGGCCAGAACGTTGAGGCGGCCACGGTGAGCCATGCCATAAACGATTTCCTTGACCCCACAGCTACCGCCGTACTTGATCACCGCCTCCAGAGCCGGGATCATCGCTTCGCCGCCGTCAAGCCCGAAGCGCTTGGTGCCGACATACTTGCGGCCCAGAAACTTTTCATACTGCTCGCCGCGGATCACCGCTTGCAGGATCGCCTTCTTGCCTTCGGGCGTGAAGTCGATCGATTTGTCGCCGCCTTCGATCCGCTCCTGGATAAAGCGGCGCTCTTCGACGTCGGCGATATGCATGTATTCATAGCCGACCTTGCCGCAGTAGTTGCGCTTCAGAACTTCAACCAGTTCGCGCACGCTGGCCCATTCCAGGCCGAGCGTGCCGCCCATGTAGACCTTGCGGTCCAGCGCGGCGCCGGTGAACCCGTGATAGGCCGGATCGAGATCGGCCGGCAGGTTCTGGTGGCTGAGCCCCAGCGGATCGAGATCGGCACCCAGATGTCCGCGCACCCGATAGGTTCGCACCAGCATCATCGCCCGGATCGAATCCCCGGCGGCTTCCTCGATCGCGCGCGCATCGAGCGGCGCGCCGGCCTTGGCCGCCGCCGCCTTGATCGCGACCTGCATCTGGGTCGGATCGAGCGCCGCCGTCAGGTCATCGCTGCTGCTGCGCCAGTCCGGTCGGTCCCAGCTCGGGCCGGGTTGCGGATCATCAGGGAGGAATTCGCTGGTTTCGTAACCCATCGCATTATGCCTCAATCTGGTCTCCCTTCCCCGACGGGGAAGGGTCGGGGATGGGGGAGCGCGGCGAAGCCTCGCGTCAACGCTTGCGTCGAACCCCCACCCCAACCCCTCCCCACCGGGGAGGGGCCATGTTTTGGTCAGACGCGTTCCTTGAGGAGCGCGTCGAGGGTGATACCCAGTTCGCTGGGCGAAGGTGAGACGCGGATGCCTGCGGCTTCCATCGCGGCGATCTTGTCATCCGCGCCGCCCTGTCCGCCCGAGACGATCGCCCCGGCGTGACCCATCCGGCGGCCCGGAGGAGCCGTGCGTCCGGCGATGAACCCGACCATCGGTTTCTTGCGGCCGCGTTTGGCTTCGTCGGCGATGAACTGCGCGGCTTCTTCCTCAGCCGATCCGCCGATTTCGCCGATCATGATGATCGACTTGGTATCGTCATCGGCCATGAACAGTTCCAGCACGTCGATGAAGTTGGTGCCGTTGACGGGGTCGCCGCC
>JAFLDC010000365.1 GCA_017302775.1 Sphingomonadales bacterium | reverse complement strand
AGTTTCAAAGTCGCTTTTCAACACCTGCGACAATGCACTCCACCTGCCATCGCTATGCCTTGTCAGTGGATGTTGGCGAACCTCGTCATCTTCCATCGAGGCAAAATCAGGAACGTGAACGGTGATCTCAGGCATGACTCTTCGTGATCGGAATTGCCGTACAGATCAATCGAAGCACGCCCATTTGACCTAAGTCCTTCACCGCAATTTCTTGAACGCCCACAGGTGCGTATAAATCTCGACCAGTTCCACCGCCCGTTGGGTTGAGAACCCTGCCTTGGTCAGATGGGACCGCAACAGGTAATCGGGGATTTCCTGTCGGCCTTCACGAACCAACGCATAGAAGCGCTGCCAATCGTAGAAGTGGAGCGACGACGTGTTCGCGAGGATGGTGAAGCGCTCGAGCAAAGTCGTCGTTCGCTCACTCATCGCAAAGGCCTTGCCATGGCGCGCTCCTATCCGCAGGCGATATCGCGAGTCGAACTCTCGATTGTACTGCCTGAGCAATTCGCCAGCCAAACCGTGCGCCGCCTCGATATAGACCGCCTTGGTCGGCGGATCCGGCAACCATCGCACCGCCCGCATCTCGACGTTCACCCGACCAGGCCGGTCGTCGTAGGCAATCAGTTGAAAGCCATGTCCCTCGTGAATGCTCTGGCCGATGAGCCGGAAATTCACGATGTCGGTCCGGCGTTGTCCCGGATGGATACAGTGGCGTTCGACTTGGAATTTGCCGGAGTTTTCGCCGAGGACGGCCATCTGCTCGAGAAACTCCGTCGCTTCGACCCGCACGCCGATGTCGATGTTGGGGAGTAACTCACGCATTACCGCAGTCCGCATCGCAAAATTGCCAGGATCGCGCTCGTAATGACGCGCTGATCATATCCCGTGTCATACAGCGGGGCGACAAAGGAAGTCTAATTGACGGGCTCCAATACCTTTCCAAACCCCTTCCTGATAAACACGCAATCCCCGCAAAGCCGCAATGACGGAACACCCGGCATCGCCTCTGCGGGATTCAAGATCCGGTAGTCTTTTGCAGGGTCTCCGCACGACGAGCAGACTTCCTCAGAGTGCTCTCTGGTGATGGATAAACGCGCGCTTGCGCCAAGCCGCGGTTCGACCCGGTCTACGATCCAAAACCAGAGCGGAGTGTGGGGCTCTATCCACTCAAGGTGTTGGTCGACATCTTCCGGGAAGTGCTTTGCCAGCCATTGCCGCGCTGTCTCGATGCGCCGTTCGTCGTCACGAACGAGGGTCTGATAGAGATCGATCAACAAGCTAACTGTCTCGCGGGGACTTTCCTGCTGTGACGCTTCGTAGTGTGCGAGATTGACCGAGAAGCGTAATCCGCCGGAGTAATACTCGCGGATTGTGCCGACGCAGTACGCCCTCATATCCGCGAAGAGGCGCGGTTCTGCGGCCTCCTCCATCAACGCCAGATCGTACCGATAAGGGTGGGCAGACAGTTCGTGTCCCCAAAGGTCCAGGTAGCCTGATGTACGATATGCATCGGCAATTGCCGCATCCCACTCGGGGTGCTCGCGCACCACCCGATCGACGTCGGTGAAGTTTTCCACGTCCGGGTCAAGCGAACGGACAAAGGCCAAGATTGCATTTTGCGCCTCGCGCATCAGCTGCAGGGGATTCGACCGCTCCGACATCGCGGCGACCTCCTCGGCAGTCACCGAAACAGTTATGTCTTCCAATTCCTGAAGCAGGTCACTCCTTCGCAATTCTTCCGGGGTGCAATAATCCTGGTCCTCAACAAGCTGGATCCCAACACTGGCATAAGCTCTGGCTACCAGCCGCGAGCAGAATTGCCTTCTGCCGCGAGGCTTCCCAATAGGAGCGACTGAACGCGCAGCTTCGATTTTGGAGTATCGCGTTCCGATCTCGGACCGCGCGAAGTCGACGACCCTCTGGATTTCGAGCGGCGGCAAGGCCGCGCGCAACCGGAAAGCGCTCACCTCCTCATCGTCGCTAAAGAACTCGCGCTGAAGATTCCGGGCCTGCACGCCCTCTGACGTTGAGTCGATGATTGACCCATGTTGAACGCAGATCATCGCGTGCGACACGTCACCTTTGCTCGCCAATCTGACCAGCTTTCCGGTCGTGCTCTTGCTGGCAGTAAGAATAATGTCGCCAGGTTGCAGCCTGTCGATATCGATGCACTTCATATTCGCTGGAGCCGCGTCTGTCATCGCGGCACTGGACACAAAAACCCAAATTACTGCAATTGCTCAAATCATGATCGCAATCAGCCAGAAGCGTTTTGACGCACTTGCGGGATACACTCGCCTGCCAGCCATTGTCCTGATCATCCAGGAAGCCGGCTGGTTCGCCACCGACGACGAGCGCTTGCTTGGCCTTGTTACCTGGGACCGCTTCGATCGGGACTACGGGTGGATCGTATTGGGCCGAGACGGGCGCGGGCGGTTTCGAGCAATCGATCAGAACGTCTCTTTCCCGAGCTTCGATGACGCAAAGGCGCGGCTTGGAGCTGCGCTCGAGAAGCATGCTGCGCTCCCAGACGAAGCATTTCATCAAGGCGACGAACAAGGTGCGCCAGTGGATTTCTTCACCCCCATTGTCCCGGAGAACCGGATCAACAGCACTTTCAAGACGCTGATCGGTAAAGAGCGATTTTCGCCCGCGCGCGAACTCATTGGTGCGATGATGCCATTCTTCGAAGACGTAGATGGAAACTTCATCGAACAGTTTCAGACGACTGGCTTTGATCCGAGACTGTGGGAGTTGTATCTGTTCGCAGCCTTCACCGAGCTCGGATACGCACATGAAGAAGGCGTAGCGGTGCCGGATCTGCTCTTGTCGAGCCCTGCGGGCCGCCTTGCCATAGAGGCCACCACCGTAAACCCACCGCAGGTCGGCGCCGTCCCGGACCCGCAGACTGATGCTGAAATTCGAGCCTACCTCGAAAATTATGTTCAGATCAAACTGGCCCGCTCCCTCACTCGCAAACTTTACCACAAGCAGCGCTATTGGGACGCGGCCGGAATAGACGGCGCTCCATTTGTAATCGCTTTGCAGGATTTCCATGCCCCCGCAGCCATGACGCGCATTGTGCCCCTGGCCACCGAATATGTGTTCGGAGTGCGCCATTCGATTGTCGATGGCGCGCGCAAGATCGAACGCATTGTCGAACATGTCTATGGGGAAGCCCGAATGGCCTCGAACTTCTTCGGGCTGCCGGAAGCCGAGAATGTAAGCGCTGTTCTCCTCAATCCGCAGGGCACAATCACCAAATTCAATCGCCTTGGCTACATCGCTGGCTTTGGCAACCGGGATGTCCGGATGGTGCGCTCGGGGATCGCAAGGGGAGAACTCAATCCTGGCGATCCACGCCCGACAGAATTCCGGCATGACGTTCGAGATCCGAACTATTCAGAAAGCTGGATCGAAGGGGCAGTCGTCCTTCACAATCCTAACGCCCGCATACCGCTCGACCCGGACCTTATCCCCGGCGCCGCCCATGAGTTTCTCCAGCCCGACGGCAGCATCATGTCGCTCTTGCCTGAGTTCCAACCCTACATGTCGAGGACAAGCGTCACGCTGGGTAGTGAATC
>JAFLDC010000364.1 GCA_017302775.1 Sphingomonadales bacterium | reverse complement strand
AGCATAAACAACGCAAAGCCGATCACCATCGCGGTCAGGGGAAACGCGATGAACCGGCGAAAACGATTCCTCAGCATGGCAGGCCCGGCTATGTTGCTCACGCGCGGCTCATTGCGGCATTCAAGCTGTCAGGCAAGGCAGAAAGATCAGTTGCCATCGTAAGGCGGTTTACCCCCGTCTAGGACAACCTTCGCCATCTGTCCGACCCAGTCCATCGCCGCGGCCCATGGCCGATGACCGTGGCTTATCCGCGCCGCGCCGATCTCAGCAAGCTGGGAACGGTCCCGAAAAGCAGGATTCCAGATGATGTTGACCGGCAGGGACGATCCATCGCAGATGGCAGACAGTGCCGTCAGGTCAGTGGTGAATGGCACGAACAGACCGCTTGCCCCCGCATCGGCATAGGCACGGGCGCGTTCCAGCACTTGCCCAACCAATGCGGTATGGTCGTCCGCAGGCTGCCCTCGAAACACGTCGCACCGGGCATTTACGAAAATGCCGCTATCCGCAGCTGCTGCCAACCGCTTTGCCTGTTCGGCGATCGGCACCAGTGCGGTCTCACCCGGCATCCGGTCTTCCATATTGATCCCTGTAGCCCCCGCCGCAAATGCACGCGCGACAGATCGGCCGACTTCCTCCGGCGTGTCGCCATAACCTGATTCCATATCGAAGGTCACCGGCAGGTCCGTCACCCGCAGGATGCCAGCCATTACATCCAGCGCGCGGTCCAGCGGGAAGGTCTCGCCATCCTTGAAGCCCTGTGCCTCGGCCACACCATAGCTTCCTGTCGCGACCGCCTTAGCCCCCGCCCCAGCAACGGCGCCGGCGCTCCCGGCATCCCAAACGTTAAATAGCACCAGCGGATCGCCCGGCACGTGAAGTGCCCTGAATGCAGCAACTTGATTGCTCATTTTGATTCCCTTTCCAAAAGCGCGCGCTTGATATCCAGGCCATAGGCATAACCCCCAAGATGCCCGCCGGTTCGAATAACCCGGTGGCACGGGATCAACACCGCGACATTGTTTGCTCCGTTGGCGCTACCAGCCGCCCGGACTGCCTTGGGTTTACCCACCGCCGCAGCCAACTCCGCGTAGGTCCGGGTTTCACCCAGCGGGATCCGGCGCAGTTCACGCCAGACAGCTTCCTGAAAAGCGGTTCCCTTTACGTCGAGGGGAATGTGGGCAAAATCTCCCGGCGCTTCGACAGCAGCGATTACCTGTGCCAGCAGCGCCTCAAACTCCGCCCCGCCTTCAATCAAGGTCGCGCGCGGGAACCGCTGCTCAAGGGCTGCTTGGCCCTCATTGAATGATAACCGGCAGACTCCCTTGTCCGTTGCAGCAACGAGCATCCGCCCCAGCGTAGTGTCGACCACCGCCCAGTGGATCGTCACGCCCTTTCCGCCTCTCGCCCAGGCAGAAGCTGTCATGCCCAGTCTCCCTTCCGTTGCCTCATAAAATCGCGATGGTGCCGAATAGCCCGCCGCATATATCGCGTCAGTCACGCTATCCTCTGCACTCAACGCGGCGGCAGCCCTTTCTGCTTGCAGCGCGCGGGCGTAGGTCGCCGGCGAAAGCCCGGTGTGCCGCGTAAAAACACGTTGAAAGTGGCTCTGCGAATAACCGTTTTCGCGGGCCAGGCTAGCCAGCGCCAGCGGCTGACCCGCCGCCTTTATTGCGGCGATAGCCGACAGCACGGCCCGCTCATCGCGGCTCACATCATCAGGCAGGCAGCGTTTGCAGGGCCTAAGGCCCGCCGCCCGCGCCGCTGCGCCATCGGCAAAGAACCGCACATTGTGCCGAGCAGGATGCCGGGCAGCGCAGCTGGGGCGGCAATAGATGCCGGTGGTAAGCACCCCGGTCACGAACCGCCCGTCAAAGGCACGGTCGCGCGCCAGCACGGCGGTCCAGGCATCTTCGTCGGCGATCATGATGTCAGTCATGGCATGGCTCCTTCTCGAAGCAAGCCCTGCCACATCCTTATCCGCCGCGCGTCCCGCGCCTTGCGGTCAAAGTGTGCGCGACAAATCGCGACAAAAATGGGCGCGCATTTTTCATTAGTACAACCTAATATTCAGACGAAGGAGAAAGACTCATGAAAAAGCTCCGCAAATTTGCCCTGCTGGCTGCCGTACTGGCCGGTTCTACCACCTATATTGCCTGCAACGCGGCCGAGGCCGCGCCGGTAGATCCGGTCCAGGCCGCCCTGCTCGCCGCGCTGGATGACGAGTACAAGGCTGAGGCGACTTATCAGGTGGTGCTGGACAAGCACGGCGATGTCCGGCCGTTCAGCAACATCATCCGCGCCGAACAACGCCACCAGGAAATGGTCAAAGCTGAAATGGACAAGCGCGGCTGGGCTTATGGCCCCAACCCCTACACCGGCAAGATCAAGGCTCCGCCTACGCTGCTGGAGGCCTGCCAGACTGGCGTACAGGCCGAAATCGAGAACATCGCGCTATATGACAACCTGCTGCCGACGATCGACGATGCTGCGGCCCGCGACGTGATGGCCCGGCTGCAATGGGCCTCGCGCGAGAACCACCTGCCGGCCTTTGAGCGCTGCGTAGCGCGCGGCGGCACGCCGGGGCGCGGCCCCGGCTGGTAGACCGGATCAGGCTCCGTCAAGCAGATCGTTCATGCGCAGCGCCAGTGTCCAGGCGTCCCCCGGCCAACGGGCCGAGAGGTAATTTTCGTCGCGCACGACAAATCCCGCTTCGGGATTACGCTTTCCGGCATAGCGCGGAAACAATCCTCCGCGCTCAAACAGCCCGCCAGGCCGCATCCGATGACGCACCTCGGCTTCGACCGTCTTGGGATAGGTCCGGTAGTGCCCCGGCAACGCACGATCGGTCAGCTGGATGGCGATCTTCTCTTGCGGTTCGGTCAGGGCAGTAGTGCGCCGACCGACCAGCACCCCGGCCCGGGCCAAGGGTAACACGCCATGGCATACCGCACTGACCGGCTTGTTCGCGGCAAACACCTCGCGCGCAATGCGCTGCACTTCGGGACTTTCGCAATAAGAACGCATGCCTGGCGCGTGGCCGCCGGGAAAGTGAAACGCATCGAAGCTGCTAACACGGACCTTGGTCCAGGATAGAGGGCGGTTGTAATTGCGGTCCTCGAGCATTTCCGCATAGGCCTCGCGGGCTTCAACCCGCGCCTGGAGCGAGCGCGCGAGCAGCGGCAACCCTTCCCCGGTCAATGTCACCGCATCGCACGCAGCCGGCCGACCTGCTTCGGTCGCGAAGCAGACTTCGTGCCCCGCCTTGCTCCAGACCAGCCACGGCAACGCTACCTCGCTGGGGTCATAGTCAGTCTGTGGCAGGATGATCAGAATGCGGGCCATACTCTTTACCCGCCCAGCGCCTTAAACAGCATCAAGGTCCGCTCCTTCGCCAAATCGGCGCTTTCCGGATGAAAGTCCTTGCGCCGGTCTGAATTGAAGCCGTGTCCGGCTTCATAGATGAAGTGCTGCGCGGTCGGGTGCTGCTTCGCGATCAATGCCTCGACAGGCTCGATCGGGACCATGGAATCGTAGCGCCCGAAATGTGTAATCGTCGCACACTTCGGCGCTTGATCGGCAAAGCGCGT
>JAFLDC010000363.1 GCA_017302775.1 Sphingomonadales bacterium | reverse complement strand
GAACGATGCTAGGTTCTTTGCCGTTTCCTTTAGCTTGAAGCCAAGCGACCTACGCAATGCGATGTAGCGATTGATTTCAGCGGTCAGCATGCTGCCTCCCCCGCCCAAGGCCGCGCAATTTCACGGAGCAGCGCAAAGTCAACCTTCGCATATTGCATGGTCGTGGACAGCGAGCGGTGCCGAAGGACCGCACCGACCCCGGCAAGATTGACCCCATGCCGAAGCATCGCTGTCGCCGCCGAATGACGAAGCAGGTGAGAACCGCGTCGACCACTCTGTATGCCAGCCCGGTCAAGAGCCGCCTGAACCAGACAGTTGACAGCAAACCTCGACATCGGGCGCATCGGATTTTGCGCTGTGACGAACACGCGCGGCGTGGCCAATGTCGGTCGTCCCCTGTCCAGATAGGCCAACAGCGCTTCGCCGACTTCTTGAGGCAAAGGCAGCCACTCCTCGCGCCGCGACTTGCCACCCTTGATGGCAATGCGGCCATTGCGCCAGTCTATGTGATCGAATTCAAGGTTTGCGACCTCGCTGCCCCGCAAACCGAGTCGGACAAGGAACAAAATGACCGAGCGGTCACGTAGTCGGGTCTCACCATCGCAAGCGGCCACAATTCTCGCAATATCTTCGTCGTTCAGGAAGTCTGGCAGGGGTGCCAATTTCCAGCCGGCAAATTTCGGGATAGACAGTTCAAGGCCGCTGGGAGACCGGCCGGTTGCGACCAGGAAGCGCAAGAATGCGCGGGTGGCAGTCACTGTCATCTTGGCGTGAGCCTGGCCGTGCGTCGTTGCGCGTGCCAACACAAACTCTCTGATGGCATAGGCACTGTAAGCCTCAGGCATCTCGCCAAGGGCGTGCACCAAGTGAACGAGGATGTTCTGATAAGTATCCAGGCTGCTGTCCGTCACCCCTCGATTTCTGATCATCCAATCCCGAAACTCGCCGAGGATCAGCCATCTTTCACTTGGGGAAGGCGGCTTCGGCTGTGGCTCGACAATGCCTTGCTCTTCGAGAAAGAGCACAAAAAGGGCACCTGATCGCAACGGCAAATAGTATTTCGGCTTGCCCCTAAAGGCCGGTACGGATGCTGCGTAGCCATTGTGAATGGTACCAAGGTTATAGCCCGCGCCGTGCATCCAATCCGTCCAATGCCCGAAGTAAATGGTCAGCATAGAAATCGTTGCCTTGGTGTAATTGCGCGCTTCAAGCCAACGGATAAAACCTTCGAAGTGGGGGCGTGCAAAGTGAAGTCTCGACAGCGTGAGATACCTCGGGGTAGTCCGCTTTTTCGTGGGATTATTAGGCATTTGATCTCCTGAGTTGGGTTGATCGCCGGAAAATACCGGCGAACCACTTCTCGCTCAGAAGAATTCGCGAGGGCAGGAGCACGCTGTTATGCGGAGCGAAAAATCAAAACCCCCTCGCGTTTACAGCGTGATGGCCTGATCGCTCCGCATAATCCTGCACTTGGCATAACAGGCGTTATGCGGTGCTCTGCATAAGGCGGCCTTCGAGGGCTATTGGTCCCACGCCAAGGGCGCGGCCGCCCGCATCCAGGACTACGCCCCGAGCGACGCGACGCTGCACGGCATCGCCGACCGGCTGCAGGCCATCCAGCGGCGTAACTTCTACCAGCTCGTTGCCGAGGTCAGCCACCGTGGCCGCTACTACCACGAATACACCATGGCCGTTGACGTCACGCCGGACAGCCCGACCTGGCAGCCGCCGACCGAGGACGCCGAAGAGATCGTGACCGAGGCGCTGCGTGATCTCGCCCGCTGGCTCTACCGCCAGCTTGATGCCGAATACGATCACTTGACCTCGGACGACGCCATCGAGGAGGGCATCATTGTCAACGAGTATACTTTCACTGAGGCTGGGCGACGGTTCGGGTGAGGCGCGCCCTTCGAAGAACTTTCCCGACCGCACGCTTGAAACGTACGTCGATCTGGCGTACATAGCTGGGAGACCTTTCAGGAGGCGACCATGCTCGGTTTCCACGATACCACCCGCGCGATCGACGAGCGCAACGAGGCCCGGATGAATTTCCGGACGAAGCCGCGCATCAAGACTGCAATCCAGCAGGCCGCGGCACTGTCCGGCGTCGACGATTCCGTCTTCACGATGAACGCTGCCTATCAGGCCGCGCTGGCAACGATCGCGGCGCATGAACGCACTGTGCTGCAGCCGATCGATCATGAGGCGTTCTTCGCGGCGCTCGATGCACCATCTGCGCCGACCGATGCCCTGCGCGCGGCCTTCCGTCGACACAGCGACACGGTTGTGTCGAAGTAAATGGGCGCGTCACAACCGATCGCCTACACCATCGAGCCGTTCGATCCTTCGAGGCATGATCGAGCGGCTTTTTCTTGCGGCGTCGAGCAAGTCGACAACTATTTCCAGAAGACCGCGAACAAGCTCGCCAAGGCGGACAATGTCCGCCTCTATGTGATGGTTGACCCCGACAGCACGGTCATCGGCTTCTATGCCCTGAATGCGCATGCCGTACAGTTTACGGATCTTCCTGCGAAGTTTGGGCGGACCCGGCCTTCGCATGGCAACATTCCTGCCGCGTACATCTCGATGATCGGGCGGGATCGGAAGTTCAGCGGCGGCGGGTTTGGCGGCGACCTGCTTGTCGATGCCCTCCGGAGAATTGCCGTTGCGGCCGACGCCATTGGCGTCGCGGTCGTCATGCTCGATGTGCTCGACTGCGGTGATCCCGACCGCGTTGCGCGCCGGAAGGCGCTTTACGAGAGCTACGGGTTTGAGCCGTTGCCTTCGAACCCGCTCAGAATGTTCCTGTCCGTCAGCACCGTTCGCAAGCTGATCGCTGAAGAGGACGACATGCTGAAAAAGGACGCCGCGCTCGCGGATCTGGCGCGGCTCGGACAGGAGTTTGACCGGGGTTGATATCCTGAAGGTCAAATCTGCCAACCTATAGGTTGGCAACTACGCTCGGTTTGCCAAACCACGGTATGGCAGAAGCTCCGGCAGGCCGGAACCAGCTAATGTCAAGCTCACCTGTTCCCGTCGATCCACTTCGACATCAGGCCCTTGTCGCGGAAGCATTCGTCCGGCACGGCACGGCGCTTGATGCGGGCGAGCTTCTCCGCGAAGGCCACCTGCTTCGAGGTCGGCAACCGGTCCATGTCGGATACAGGCTTCAGCTGGGCCTGCGCCTCAATCCAGGCGCTCAGGGACCGGCGGTCCTGCTGGACCTCCCAGGGCAGGAGGGTCTTGTTGCGAAGGGCGAGGGAGCGCGCATAGGCGATTTGCTTGGCCGTCACGGGCAGTGCATGCGTGGTGCCGTCCATCGGGGAACTCCCTTGCTGGCTTGGCTTTCAATATAGAACAAACAAAGAACAAAATCAAGTCGAGCATCCGGGGTGCGTCGGTTCGAGAGGGAGAGAGGGGCCGGGGAGGATCAGGCCTGAGGGTGCCCGAGAGAGGGCGTCCGGGCCTGTCCCTGTCCCTCATTCCGGAGTTTCCCGATGACCTATCTCGCGCCCGTTGCGCCTCCCGTTTCTGTTCCGTCTTCTGATCCCGCGCCTGCCATCCACGCCGTTGCCGAGGCTCTGCAGCCCGA
>JAFLDC010000362.1 GCA_017302775.1 Sphingomonadales bacterium | reverse complement strand
GGCCAATCATTCCTGGGCGCTGTGGCGGTGGATCAGCATGTCCGAGTGGCTGGGCATCTACCATTCAGGCTGGTGGCGTGCAGGGTCGAGTCGTCGTCCCAGCGTTACGTAACGTAAAAGGAAGCAGCAATAGTGTGCGGAATATTCGGATTCGTTGCGAACGGTTCCCGACCCCGGGATTTGTCGTTTGATGAACTTGGCACAGGCCTCAATCGGATACGCCACCGTGGGCCCGACGGGATGGGCACGTGGGTATGCGAGAGCGGTCAGGTCGGCTTGGGTCACGTCAGGCTGTCCATCATCGATCTTGAGAGCGGTGCGCAGCCGATGCACAGCGACGATGGTCGCTATACCATCATCTACAACGGAGAAATCTACAATTACGTCGAATTGAAGAAGGAACTGGGCGGTTCCGGCTATCGCACACAGTCCGATACCGAAGTCGTCCTGCGCGCCTATCAGCGGTGGGGCCCCGATTTTGTTACACGCCTGCGCGGCATGTTTGCCATGGCGATCTGGGACCACACTGAACAGAAGCTGTTTCTCGCCCGCGACCGATTCGGCATCAAGCCGCTCTATTGGGCGCAAACGTCATCCGGTCTGTATTTCGCGTCAGAGGTCAAGGCTCTGCTGCCATTTCTCGACCGGCGTCAGGTGAGCGCCGCGGCGTTGTCGGACTACTTCACGTTCCAGTTCTGCCTGGGCGAAAAGAGCCTGATGGATGGTGTATGGCAGATGCCGGCTGCTCACACTGCGACGCTGTCGCCCGGGCAACGACTCAAGCCGGTACGGTACTGGGAAGTTCATTACGACCTTGATTATGACCACACCGAAAAGTGGTTTTCCGAGCGCCTCGTCGAGTATCTGAACGATTCGGTAACGGTACATCTGCGCGCCGACGTCGAGGTCGGCAGTTACGTCAGCGGCGGTGTCGATTCGAGTCTGCTGGCTGCAATTGCGCGTGACGAGCGGCCGACCGGGCCGTTCAAGGCGTTCAACGGACGTTTTACCGAAGGTGCGGATTTCGACGAATCGGTCTATGCCCGTGCGCTGACCGACGAACACGACATGCAGCTTCATGTCGTTGATATTGGTGAACAGGATTTCGTCGACCACATCGCGAAGGTGATATGGCACCTCGACCAACCGACGGCGGGTCCCGGCTCGTTTCCGCAGTACATGGTTTCGCGGGAGGTTGGGCGGCACATCAAGGTGGTGCTGGGCGGGCAGGGCGGTGACGAGATATTCGGCGGCTACGCGCGTTACCTGGTCGCCTACTTCGAACAGTGCATCAAGGGTGCCATCGAAGGTTCGCTGAACAACGGCAGTTTCGTCGTGACCTATGAATCCATCATCCCGAACCTGGAAACGCTGCGCCAGTACAAGCCGATGCTGCGGGAGTTCTGGGCCAGCGGACTGTTCGGCGAGCGCGATGAACGCTACTGGCGCCTGGTGAATCGCGCCAATACATTCGGCGGCATTCTTGCCCCGGATGCGATCGACCAGGCGGCGACGTTCGAGGAATTCAAGAGCATCTTCTGGGGCAGCAATGTAGGCAAGGAATCATATTTCGATTCCATGACCCACTTCGATTTCAAGACTTTGCTCCCTGCCCTGCTGCAGGTCGAAGACCGCATGAGCATGGCCCATGGTGTCGAGGCACGCGTGCCTTTTCTGGATCATCCTCTGGTCGAATTCGCTGCGACGATTCCAGCCAACATCAAGTTCCAGAATGGCGAGCTCAAGCGCTTGCTCAAGCTGGTGTTCGGCGAGCGGCTGCCGGCGGCAATCCGCGACCGCAAGGACAAGATGGGTTTTCCGGTGCCGCTCAACCTGTGGCTCAGACGCGGCGGCGCGGCGCGCGACATGATCGGCGACATTCTGGGGTCGCAGAAGGCCCGTTCCCGCGCCTATCTGGGCAATGGCCTGTCCGTCGATGCTTTGCTCGACTCGCAAAGTCCGTACGGCCGCAATTTGTGGGCGCTGCTGAGTCTCGAGTTGTGGCACCGACAGTTCGTGGATTGATCCGGTGAGGAAAAACGTTCTTTTCTGTTATTCCCGCCTACCGTCCTTCACCAATGCAGTCCGGGATTACGTCGATGCCTTCGGCGCCTGTTCGGTGCAGCGAATCCAGTACTACGACATGGATTCGGGGCCGATAGAGTTCGAGCTCGACAAGTTCGACTGCATCATCTTCAACTACTGTTTCTGGGCACGGTGTCTTGCCGTCACGAGCGATTTCACCCGTCGGGTCGCAGCGTTTCGTGGCCTCAAGATCGCCATTTTCCAGGATGAGTACGATTATTTTCTGTGGCACAGGCAAACCATCATTGCACTCGGTGTGCAGACGATTGTCACCTGCGTGCCGGAAACCCACTGGCGCGACGTTTTCCAGGGAGCCGAGTTCGACGGCGTCGAGTTCATTCACGCGCTGACCGGCTATGTGACTGATGATCTGAGCAACCTGCCGCCGGCGAAATCGCTGGACGCAAGGGCGTTTTCGATCGGCTATCGCGGGCGTCCCGTTCCGTTTGCATACGGACGACTGACGCAGGAGAAAGTGCTGATCGGCGAGCGAATGAAGGCGTTCTGCGAACAGTACGGTGTGGCAGCGAACATCGAAGTGACCGAAGAGGCGCGGATCTACGGTGCCGCCTGGCCTGCGTTCATCGGTAATTGCCGTGCCGTGCTCGGCACCGAAAGCGGCTCGAACGTATTCGATTTCGATGGTTCGGTGAAGCCGGCGATCGAGACCTACGTTGCAACGCATCCCGATGCCGATTTCGAGACGGTCCATGCGCTGTTCCTCAAGGACCTCGATGGAAAGATCCGGATGAATCAAGTGTCACCCCGAATTTTCGAGGCCATCGCGATGAGAACCGGTCTGGTGCTTTTCGAAGGCGGGTATTCAGGCGTTGTCCGGCCGTGGGAGCACTACATCCCGCTGAAGAAGGATTTCAGCAACGTTGGCGACGTGCTGCGCGCGGTGTCCGATGATGCACTGCTCGGTGCCATGACGGAACGCGCCTTCAACGACATCATCGCGTCCGGGAGATACCATTTCAGGACCTTCATCCGTCGGATCGATGCGCACATCGACGCGAAGGTTCCGCGGGCGCAGGGATGGCTGCCCTGTCTCGAACTGGTCGGCTGGCGAGCTTCGGAGGACGAACCCATGACGCCGCTCGCGACACGGGGTACGCATCGCCCGACCTCGCAGCCGCTCCGTCACACGGATGCAGTGAAGGATCCGTTCGCCGGATTTCACTGGAACGCAGGCGCATTCCACCGCGCACTGATGAAGCGATACGAGGCGCTGCTGTATTCAGGCACGGGGCAGGCGATCAAGCGCGCGATCGCGAAGAACGCCGTCATCTATGCATTGTCCCGTCGGGTCGTCCGCATCCTCACGGGGCGTGGGTGACATGCGCCCGCTTGTATCGGTCATCGTGGTGCTTGATGCCGATGAACAGGCCGCTGCAGGCCGGATCGCGGATGTGAAATCGCAGGATTGGCCTGACCTTGAAGTCATCGTTGTCGCGACGGATGAGCGGATGCAAGGCGCCCCGGGCGTGACCATCACGGCCGGCAATCGG
>JAFLDC010000361.1 GCA_017302775.1 Sphingomonadales bacterium | reverse complement strand
GCCGCAGCCGCACCGTCTCGTGATGAAGCTGATGACGGAGCGGCTGTTGCCGGGGTTGTGAGCGGCGCACTCAAATGACGGGTAGGGTGGCGGTGAGCGAAGCGAAGCGAACCCCACCACCCCAACCACACGACCATGCCGCGTCACCCCATCCGCCTGCTGGCCCTCCTCTACGCCGCGCTCGTGGTCATCGTCGCCGCATGGACGGTCTATACCGCCATCACCATGCGCGCATCGTCGACGGAACACCTGTTGCCGGCGTTCACGCTGATGATCGTCTGCTTTCCCGCATCGCTCTCGGTGCCCGCCATCGCCACCGCCTTCCCCGGACATTTCGACACCGAACTGTCGCAAGCCGTATGGATCACCTGCTGCGGGCTGTTCCAGGCCCTCGTCCTGTTCCTGATCTCGCGCTCGATCGGCGAGAACCGGAGACGATCGCCAGGTTGAGCGCAGTAAGTAGGGCGGAACCGCCGAAGGCGATTCCGCCATGATGGCGATGGACAAGTTCGCGGCGGAAAAAGCTTCTCGGATTCCGTTCTACGCGTTTCGTTTATGGTCTCAGGAATTTTGAGCTGACTTCCGCTTTCGGCCAGAAGCGGACACTGGAGATCAAAGGGGAAGGATTCGGTTTTCGACCACGTTCTTCATAACAAGTGTGGAAGTCAGCCGCTGGACGCCCGGCAGGGACGAGAGGCGCTCGTCGTAGAGTTGCTGGAATGCAGCCAAGTCGCCGGCGACCACATGGAGGATGTAATCCGGGTCACCAAACAGCCGCTGTGCCTGGATGATGTGCGGCATGTCCGCCACCGCTGCCTCGAAAGCCTCGACTGCCCCGCGGTCGCCCTCACGCAGGGTGACGAACACGATTGCGGAGAAGTTGAGAGAGAGGGTGGCGAGATCGAGTTGTGCCCGATATCCCTTGATCGCTCCCGAGTCCTCCAGCGCCCGTACCCGGCGGTGACAGGGCGACACGCTCAGGCCGACGCGTTCGGCGAGCTCCGTGATCGAAAGTCGCCCATCGGACTGGAGTTCGGCAAGGATTTTTCGATCAACTCTGTCCATTCAGTCGATTTTACCCAGTTATCATCAAATTAGGGGATTATTTGGAAGCACATTCCAGATTCTAAGCCATATTCTTCTCTCCAAGAGCTACATGAAGGTCGATTTTGCCCGATCGGCCAATCACCCTTGGAAAGGAGGGCCTGATGAGCAGGCAATCGAGGCAGAACGACGGCATCCCAGGCCGGTGGATGGATGGCCCAAACGGCA
This sequence comes from Sphingomonadales bacterium, assembly GCA_017302775.1. Next base: position 2,336 of record JAFLDC010000361.1, on the reverse strand, counting down.
TGCCACGGGGACCGCAATCATGATGTTGGCCACCATTGCAGCCTTTTGGGTGGTATCGATCCTGTTCGTGATCACGCCCGGCGTGGACTGGGCCTACGCCATCTCCGCGGGCATGCGCGATCGTGCTGTTCCACCCGCCGTGGGCGGGCTACTGCTGGGACACCTCGCTGCGACGCTCGTCGTCGCCGCCGGCGTGGGGGCGCTGATCGCCGGCATTCCCATCGCGATGACGATACTCACTGTGGCCGGATCGACCTACCTGCTATGGCTGGGTGGCGGCATGCTCAGGCATCCGCCCGTGCCGGAAACCGCAGGCACGACGGAGGTCACTTCAAGCTGGGGCTGGCTGGTCAAGGGCGTGTGCGTGAGCGGCCTCAACCCCAAGGTCTTCCTTCTGTTCTTGGCACTGCTGCCCCAGTTCGTGAACCCGTCCGCGGCGTGGCCCGTTCCGATGCAGATCATTGTCCTCGGACTGATCCATATCTTCAGCTGTGGCGTGGTCTACCTCTTGGTCGGCTACGGATCTCAGGCAGTGCTGCGTACGCGCCCGCAGGCCGCGAGAATCGTGGGACGGATTTCAGGTGCCGCGATGGTTGCAATCGCCGCAGTATTGCTTCTGGGACACTTCAAAGGCTGAGCAACTACAGGCGGGGGAGAACGCATCCATGTCCGAATCCACGAAGCGTGCAGGCGAAGTTGAACCGAACGTTGCAGCGCGCGTACGCGACAGCTTCGCCCGGCAAGGCCTGATGGCGCATTTGGGCGCCGAGCTCGCCGACATTTCGTCAGGCCGCGTGACCATCCGCCTGCCATACCGCAATGAACTTACTCAGCAGGACGGGTTCTTCCATGCCGGCGCCAGCAGCGCGATCGCCGATTCGGCAGGGGGATACGCGGGGCTGACCGTGTTTCCGGTTGGGAGCTCGGTGCTGACGGTCGAGTACAAGATCAACCTAGTGGCGCCCGCCCGCGGCGAGTACTTGGAAGCGGTCGGATCGGTGATCCGATCCGGGCGCACCCTCACGGTCTGCCAACTGGAAGTCTTCGCGGTAAACGGGAACGAGCGCACCCTCGTGGCCGCAGGGCAACAGACGCTGTTCTGCCTGCCTGAAAGAAGCTGACAGTCCTCAACTGCCTCTGTGTCTGCAGGAGGCGGCACCAATCTCAATCTTCGTCCGAGAAAAGCAATGGAATCCGTGAAGCTACAACGCACCTACCTCGATCTCACCACGCCGCATGTGGCTGATGCGTGCATGCGGCTGGGTATCCCCGTGCGGTGCGCACCAGTTGGCATGCACCCTCTGTGGGAGGGCGTACATGTGGTTGGTCGCGTACGGCCGGCGCGGCACTATGGCAGCGTCGATGTATTCCTCGAGGCCATCAGCCAGGCGGCGCCGGGCGACGTCCTGGTCGTCGACAATGAGGGCCGCGAGGACGAGGCCTGCGTCGGCGATCTGATCACGCTGGAGGCGAGCCGTGCCGGCTTGTCGGGCATCGTCATCTGGGGCCTGCACCGCGACACGACCGAACTTCGAACGATCCGCCTACCTGTCTTCAGCATGGGCGCGCTACCTGTCGGGCCACAACGCCTAGATGGCCAGCAACCGAATGCGCTTCAATCTGCGGTATGCGGCCGGCACGTCGTCGGCGATGACGATTTTGTACTGGGTGATGGCGACGGCGTGATCTTCATTCCGATCAAGCGCGCCGCCGAGGTGGCAGAAGTGGCGACTATCATTCGCGACACAGAACGCCGGCAAGCGGCACACATGCGCTTGGGCACGACGTTGCGGGAGCAAGCCCAATTTGAAAGGTTCATCGCGGCGCGGGCCAACGATATGGCGCTCACATTCCGGCAGCACCTGCGTGCGATTGGCGGTGAAATCGAGGAGTGATTGCCGCCTGACGCAAGGTCGCACACTGACATCGCGTTCGCGAAGGTCCGCTTCGAGTCGACAGCAGCCATCGCCCCTACCGCTCCTTCCGCCAGTTCACCGAGCCGCGATGCTCGACGGTGCTGGATTCGATCTCGACGTCGAAACCCTTGCGCAGCAGGTATTTCAGTGTGAGCACCTGGCCGGTGCCGAGCAGCGATACGCCGTAGCTGACGTACAGCCGCGGCGAGAGGTACTTGCCGATGCCGACGACGCTGCCGCCGAGCGCGCGCGATTCGCTGACGCCGGCGTCGTCGAGGCCGATCTTCGCGCCCAGCTGCGAGGCCAGCAGGTTGCCGGCGGACAGCGCGGCGGTGGCGGCGCTGAGCTGGCGGCTTTCGTCGGCGCTGGCGCTGGCGAGCGGGCGTCCGAGCGCGAGGTAGGCCAGCGCTTCGGATTCGC
>JAFLDC010000360.1 GCA_017302775.1 Sphingomonadales bacterium | reverse complement strand
GATCATCAGGCTCGGCGCCGCTCCTAATGCCGCATATGTCAGCAGATGGCGGCCAGTAGCCTGGATAGATTGACCCGAGCGAGCGGCAATCCAGACAGCGATCAGTCCGCACATTGCCGCTTCGAACACCGCGGTCGTTTTGACCGTAATTGCGCAGCCGGCCAGCACCATGGCCATGCACGCGCTGCTGCATATTCGGCCTCGCTCCAGGCTCGGGATCGCGCGGATCAGCAGCAGCATCGCTGCCGCAATAAACAGGTTATAGAAGATCGGGGTCTGCCCGCCGAAGCCCTGCATCGGAGCGAGCCACAGCAAATAGCAGATTCCAGCAAGCACGCCGCCGATAGATTTGTCACGAAGGGAGCCGAACCTGGCTATCACCCAGGCGGTTGCAGCGGCAAAGCCGGTCGCAACCAGCTGATAGGTGAGGGCGGCATCGGATATGCCCGCGATGAGATAGTAGATCAGGAATAGACCGAACGGTTTGCGGTCCCATATGTCGACATAGGGCAGCGCACCGTGATGCATAGCTGCGCCGACGGTGTAGTAGAAGGTATCGTCGTCATCCAGATTGGGATCGCCGAACGTATCGCAGCGCAGCACCAGCGCCACGGCCAGCAGCAGCACAAACTGTGTCCATGGTCCGGCCAAAACTGTTCGCAGCCGCTCTGACATGGATGGAGGTGCGGTGTCGTTTTTCACAGGCCCGGCTTTCGGCAATAGCCCCAGACCGCGATCAGATCGTGACGCAGGCGCTCGGGGACATCGATCACGCTGACCAAGCGGCAGTTCGTGCCGACATAAGCCAGTACGCGGTTTCGCGTTGCGCTGTTTGACGGCGCATTTCGCGGGCGTAGTGCCATGACAACCGCCCCCGGATTCAAGCTTAGCACGCGTTCGGTTTCGCTGAGCGTGGACAGGTGGCTGACGTCGCGCTCGATCAGCTGGCTGAGATGGGTGGGGAAGACCAGCGGCGTAATGAAGGGCTGGCCACTGGTCTGGTAGATCTGCGGCGGGCCATCATAGATCAGCAATGGGCCATCCCCGACCGCTGCATTTACGGTCTGTGTCAGGGCAGCGATCGCAGCACGCGATTGCCGGGTGTGCTGAAATTGAAAGATCGGGGCGATCGTGATCGACAGGATTGCAAGCACGATCAGCGAAGCAGGACCGAGCTTGGGTCGGTCAAGAAACGCGCTCGCGGCCACGCACATTGGCACCAGCAGCGGCAATGCGTAGTGGATGTAGAAATTGGGCACCGCCGCAAGCCCGGCCAGCGCTGCCGCCAACCAGGCGAGAATGATCAGGCGCGGGCCGCGCTGCTGCTCAAGCAGTCCCAACGCAGCGATGATGACGACCGGCGAAAGGGAGATGAACATCAGCAAAATGCGCAACCCGGCTGTGTGCCAATCAACCGGTTTGTCGAGATTGGCAGTTACCATTGCATGCCAGAACTCGTGCCATGATCCATGCACCCAATAGGTCAAGGCTATGCCCACAGTGGGGGCGGCACCGATTGCCATCCAAATCAATCCGGTGGCGAATGCCAGCCTGCGGCTGCATTTCGAACGAAACAGGGCATGCCATGCCACAAGTCCAATGAAGACCGCTTCGGCAAACGCGCTGGTCTTGATCGATATCGCGCAGCCGCACAGCAACATGGCGACGAGCACGCGTCGCGGAACCTGTCCCCGGCGTAGCTCTGGCAAAGCCGTAAAAACCAGCAAGGCGGCTGAGGCAATAAACAGATTGTAAAACACCGGACTCTGGCCGCCGAAGCCCTGAAGCGGACCAAGCCACAGCAAGTAGCTGATACCTGCCAGCAATGCTCCGCGCTGCCCAGTCCAACGCGCTGCGATCAGACTGATCACAAGCGCGGTCAACGCAGCAAACAGGGTTGCCGCAATCTGGTAAGCAATCGGAGCATCAGAAATGGCGCTGATCAGATAGTACAGGGCGAACAGCCCAAACGGCTTGCGGTCCCACACATCGACATATGGCCAGGCGCCGTGGTGCATCGCCAAGCCTACCTGGTGGTAGAATACTTCGTCACCTCCGATGTTGGGATCGCCGAAGGTGTCGCATCGCAGGATCAGCGCGACCGTGAGTAACAGCACGAGTTGCAGCAGGGAAGTACGCGCCAGCGATCCGGGCAATGTCATGGGCTCCCCTTGGTTGCTGCCCCCTAACACTGCTGACAGGTCCCTGAAAAGGGGGGTGACACGGCAGGCAACATCGCCTATGCGCCCGCCTTCCCAATCAGCGCGATTAAAAGCGAAAGCGAGTGCAAGACATGAAACTGAATGATATCCGCGACAACGATGGTGCCCGCAAGTCACGCATGCGCGTGGGCCGGGGCATTGGCTCGGGCAAGGGCAAGACCGCCGGGCGCGGCCAAAAGGGTGCCAAGGCACGCTCGGGCGTTGCGATTAACGGCTTCGAAGGCGGACAGATGCCGCTGCACATGCGGATCCCGAAGCGCGGCTTCAACAATATCTTCGCCAAGGACTTCGCGGAAGTGAACCTCGGCCTCGTCCAAAAGGCGATTGATGCCGGCAAGCTCGACGCGAAGGCCGTGATAGATCACGCCGCGTTGAAGGCCGCTGGTCTGGCCCGTGGCGGCAAGGACGGTGTACGCCTTCTTGGCAAGGGAGAGCTGACCGCCAAGGTCAAGTTTGCCGTCGACGGTGTTTCCGCCGGTGCCAAGGCTGCGGTGGAAAAGGCTGGCGGTTCGGTTGAGCTGCCTGAGGCAAAGCCCAGCGAACACGAAAAGAAGACGGCGCGCCGCGAAGCAAACAAGGCTTCGAAGGCCGCCAATTAAGAGCCAGTCCACCGGATCCCCGCCATCGATGTGGCGGGGATTTTGGCTTGCAGGGGTTCGACATTGCGCAAGGCTCCCTATATGGAGCGCGCAACCTCCCAGCGAGCGGTCGGACCGACCGTTACCCAGACAAGGCAATTAGTCCCGATGGCATCACGCGCCGACAATATCGCGAGCAACCTCAGTCTCGCGAATTTCTCGAAAGCAACCGAGCTCAAAAAGCGGATCTGGTTCACTGTCGTGGCCCTGGTCGTATTCCGCTTCCTCAGCTTTGTTCCGCTGCCCGGAATCAATCCGATTGCGCTCAAGCAGTTCCTTGATCGCAATGCCGGCGGGGTGCTGGACTTCTTCAACATGTTTTCGGGCGGTGCGCTTTCGCAGTACAGCCTCATCACGCTTGGGGTCATGCCGTACATCACTGCTTCGATCGTCGTTCAGCTGGCCGGTTCGCTCCATCCCTCGTTGATGGCGCTGAAGAAGGAAGGCGAAAGCGGGCGGCGCAAGCTCAACCAGTATTCGCGGTATGGTGCGGTTATTCTCGCTCTGATCCAGGGGTATGCCGCGCTTCGTGCCGCCGAAGTGCAGGGATTTGCGATCAATCCGGGGCCGCTGTTCTATGTCGCTGGTCTGATTTCGCTGGTTGGCGGGACGATGTTCCTGCTGTGGTTGGGTGAGCAGATCACCAGTCGCGGGATTGGCAATGGAACATCGCTGATCATCATGGCGGGTATCGTCGCACAGATGCCCAAGTTCATTTCGAACCTGTTCGAAGGTGGACGTACCGGGTCAAT
>JAFLDC010000036.1 GCA_017302775.1 Sphingomonadales bacterium | reverse complement strand
CTCAAGTATCGCGGCTTAATACTGATCGGCGCAGTTGCGGGGGCAGTCCTTGGATTTGCGCTAGCCCTTCATGATGAATCGAGCAGCAAGTCCATTCCAGATAGACCATGACCATCTCGCTGAGTCTGATCGAGAGTCCTTATGGCCCCTTAGAAATGGGGCGCGAGGGGGAGTCTTGGTATTCAGTTTTCCTAAGACTATCCCTCAACGCCTCCATTATTCATCAATGTTTGATGATTGGCTCCATCCCGAACCGACGGGAATAAGATTCAATCATCATTGATTTCAATCGGTCTTGCTGATCGGTCGTAGTGATAAAGGAATCATGGACCGGAAGAACCGTCCAGCCCTCGGCTGTCGCTGTTGACACGATCTCCAAGGCAATTTGCGATTCAAGCCACATCAGCCGCAATCCTGCCCCGGTCTTGAAGGCATCGGCGATCGGCTGGTGCCGCACTTCGATAAAGGCAGCGATGTCCTTCACGGTGAAGCCGGGAGGCAGGTCAATATCGTCCGGCATCTCTTTCTCCTGTGGACGTCGCTTTCCGTTAATTAGCACCTGCGTCAGCCATTTGATGCAAGGACGATAGGTGCCAGGCTCCAACCCTGACTGCACTTCATACGCGGTGATTTCGGGCAACTCATACAGCTCCCCTGCGCAATCCAATCCGCGTTCGGCGTAGAGCATTCGGGGGTGGCAGTTCGCATAGTCCAATTCCACCGTAGTTTGACCGTCGATGGTGATCGCACTGCGCAAATCGCTGGGGATTTGCATCCACCAGCCGCCAAACATACGTCCGCCCATGTCAAACTTCGGGTCGGTTGCGATTCCTTCGTTGAACACACGATAGAGGTCTGTCGAGAAGGTTTCCGGCAGGCGGTATTGCCCGCCCTTCCGGTCACGGCTGGCGTTACACTCGATCAACCACAATGCCAATTCGGCAGGCGACAAGCCGAGCGCAATGTTCCTTTCTCTATAGCCGGAATTGATCGCCGCCAAACTGGTAGCCCAACCCTCAGTCTCCGCAGTCGGATTGAACGGGATGCGCCTGCCCTTTGCGGGCCGGATCAAATCCTTACTGGCCCACTCGAATTTGGCCTTGGGCTTTGGAGCGTAAAGTTGGACCAACGCATCGCTCGGCATTTGTCGTTCTATTGATTGCGCCGTAACACCGCACTCCATAGCCATGCAGACCAGTTCATCGGTCGCCCAGAATGACGATGTCCAAGACCTCGTCTCAGAGTTGCGGGGCATCTTCTTCCCGGGGATTTTGCGGACCAATCCGGCATCAGCCAGTGCATCAACGGCTTTGCGAAGCGAGCCGTTCTTCATCAAACTCGGCTTGTCATCATAGGCCGTGCTCGACGACGCACTGTAATATAGGATAGATGCGGGATCACGGTAGAAATACCCCCGCAGCGCATTCGCAGCGATCCTACGAAGCCGGATTTTCAATAATTCACGGTGCCGCTTGCGCTTCTTGGGGCGCACTGTGTCGAAGGCCTCAATGAGCCGCTCCACAAGCTGCCCCCCTTCGGGGTCGCGCAAGTCGATATGCTCATCAAAAAAGGTTCCTCGACCGGGTGCTGATGCCTTGACCGGCCGATTTTCATCACCATGGGGGTGCAGGCTTGGACTCACGGCCTCGGCTGGACTTTGCGCCTCGTTGGTCGGCTCAATGTCGAGCGACGCGGCAATATCTTCCCAAAGTATCATGATCCTCACTCCCCCATCAGCTGTGCGACAAGGGCCTCAACCTCGGCGCGGACGTAGCGGGGGCAGGAACCGATGAATCTTGGGTTCAAGGTGAGGACATGATCTTGCCCTGTCTTGCGCTTGTGCCGCTGTCCACGGACCCAGGACGGCGACATACTGAAACGACGGGCAACATCTTTATCGGTGTAGAATGCGGGCTCAATTGACATGAGCTTCTCCTTATCGTTGCGAGCAAGGACACTCGCTCGAAGCGGTGCTTCAAACGAGTGACAGGTCGCTCGGGGCTTGGGTGGGCACAGGCTGGAAGAAAGCGAACAAACTCTAGCGCTGTATTATTAAACTACCACACTTTGACCGTTTTGTCAAGAAAATTCGGCTAAAATCAGCGATTCAAGCGGCTTGGCACAGTGATAGACCCTGATGGAGCCATGCAATCAGCCGACGGATTCACCCGGCTCCGCTGCCGGACTTTCTGCCTTTCCGGCACTCCGCTGGCCAAAGAGTCCTGCCGCGAATTCGTCGCCGCGATTGACGGCATATCGCTTCGCCAGCATTCCGGTGCCAGTGTGACCGAGACGGCCAGCGACCGTGCGAGGATCAATGTTCATCTCCATCAAAAGCGTGGCGTGAGTGCGGCGCAGATCGTGCAGCCTGACGTCTTCGACACCGCATTGCTTCCAAAGCCGGGTCAGAGCGCGTTTGAGGGTGGTCATGGAGACGGGAAACAGGCGGTTGTCGCCCTCTTCGCGGTCCAATGCGGCCAAGGTCTTTAGAATGGCCTCCATTTTGCCCGTGCAGGTCACGTAACGCGGATTGGAGGTTTTCGTGTTGCGAACCTCCACTTTCGCCATTTGGCCCTCCAGCGTCCGGATATTGGCCCAGGTGAGATTCAGGATTTCGGCCCTGCGCATTCCTGACTCATAGGCCCATTCGATATAGGGCTTGAGCCAGCCGCGAAGCTGGTGCGGTTTGCTGTCCTTCTCCTTTTCCTGCTTTCGTTCGATGCGATCGACGGTGGACAGGATTTTCTTGTATTCGCTTTCGGTAATGAAGCGTTGCCTCTCCTCAATCCCCTTGACCCGGTGGGCCTTTGCATAAGGATTTTCGTTTATAAGGCCTTCGCTAAGCGCACTGTTCATGATCGAATTGAAGGTGTTGAGCTGCCGCTGGACAGAGGACGGCTTGAGACTGGCGCTTTGCTTGCCGATCCACTTGTTCAGGTCGGCAACGGTGATTGCGTTCAGCGCCTTGCTGCCAAACGTCGGCTTGAGGGCAGTATTGACGTTGCCCTTGGTCACTCCAAAGCTGCGCAGCTGGGTCTTCTTTCGCTCCAACCACTCATCGGCATATTTGCCAAAGGTCGGGACCGTGACCTCCTCCAACGGCTCGCCGCGATCCGCCAGCCCTTGCAGCCGATCACGCTCGGCGATCAGTTCAGGCCACGGCCAAGACGCCCGCTTGCCCAGCTTCATTTCCACGGCTCCACCGGGAGCGATACTGCGCCCCTTGAACATACCCCCGCGAGGGAGCTTGAGCTTGACCCAAACGGTGCAGCCATTGGCACCTTTGAAAAAGCCGATGCCGTCGAAATAGAGCGGTCGCTTGGTCATTTGATCGGGCAACGAAGCCTCGAAAATCTCGAATTTTGCGTAACGCCCAGGGCGACCCTTGGGGCGGCGTTGCTCAGCCATACATCCTCCGTCGATACAGTGTGGGGATTGCCCGAATTCCGCGATTCCGTTAGTGGGGAATCCAGTGGGGCATAAGAGTATTATACCATGAATCTGTCGGGATTTCCACCCCACTGAATCCCCACCAGCAACCGGATTAACTCGGTGAAACGCTTAAAAACGTCTAAAACACGTATCTTAGCTAAGTGGCGGAATGGCAAGAACAACAGTAACGAGAAAGGCATCTGATAGCAGACTGATCCACCCTTCACACGGGTGGGGTCACAGGTTCAATCCCTGTCGCGCCCACCATTCCCTTGCAGCATCAGCGCCCCGTGAGCTTGAGCGCATGACGGATAAATGCGTCTCGATCGTGGACCCATTCGGCGCCGGCAGGCAGTTGCGGATCGGCGTAAGTCCAGCCTTCGTGTGAGTAGACCCGCGCAAACCGGCCCCGGGTGCCAAATGCCAGCGAAACCATGCGCTGCTGTGACGGCGTGGACCGGTCGTTGGCGGCTACCGTGTTGGTGCCAGGGACATAGCCCAACCCCTGGGGCCGGAGCGAGAACACGTAAGGCTCTATCCGAAAGCTATCCGCCACAGTATTGTGGAATACCGACAGGTACACTTGATCGAGTGCGGCAAGCGGCGCGGCGGGCATCCGCCAGTTCCCGCCAGCCAGAACGTTCCACGGATAGATCTTGGGATCGCCGTAAAGAATCTCGGTCCGCAGATCGACCATCGTATCGCGAACCGTCTGTTCCGGCTGGAGCCGCTTCATCCTGAGGTTGTTGGTCCAGGTAAAACCGAAGGCCGAAAGATCCAGCAGCGGCATGGCCGAGGGCGGCCCGCCGTTGGGCGTATTGGTAACGGAAACGTCCTCATATATCCGAAGATATGCCTTGTCCTTCAGCTGATGGCCGCTGGCCTGGTTGCCGGCCGCCCGCTGACCGTACCAGACCGAATTGCGCAAGTGCGATACCAGAACGCCGTTGATATAGCTGGTGTGTTCCTGATCGACATTGGTCCCGACATTGCCCGCGAATTCGCTATCCTCGACATAGAGCATGGTCTGCCCGCTTGGCACGAACAGGGCGTTCTTACCGCCGAAAATCTTTGAACGCCGGATCACGATGCTGAACAGACCGGGCGCCACTCCGCCGAACCCTTCGATGTTAACGACACCCTTGGGCTGAATGGAGCCGGGAAAGTCGAACTCGATATCGCTCATCTCGAAATGAACACGCTGGCGACCAAAATCGAACAGCCGCAAATTTATATTCGCCCAGGCATCGTTGGTCCGGAACGTCACTCGCCGCCCTGGGACCGATGAGCGCAGGATAAACTGCGTGCCCTGCAGCGAGCCGACGATCTGCGGCATCCATGGCGAGAAGGGATAGACACAGGGCCGCCCGGCGGCATCGGTCGCCTCAAACACAATTTCAAACCCGCCCTCGGCCCGCCCCCCCAGCGGATCCTTGCCAGGCGCAGCATAGACTTCCTGCCCGGCGCGACGGGAAGCCTCGCACCTGACGAAGAGCCGCGCAGCGGGGCGGCGCAGGCCCTGCATCGGCATGTAGAAGGGATAGCTGCCCGACGCGATCGGCGGCGCGACCACTGAAACGGGCGCCGACGGTTGGGGCGCGAGCTTGGCCGGCGCGGGTGCGCCTTGCGCCCAGGCCAGCCCGACGGCGGCGATGCCACCCACGGCAGCAATCACAAACAAGGCAGGTTTCGCGATCATCATCATGACCTATTAGGCGTGGTGGGTTACCTGCAAGTGAAGTTTGCGGGTTGTCCCGGCCTTGCACCGTTCCGGCCGAACCGGCATAGCGCCGCTACCATGCACGATATCAAGTTCATCCGCGAAAATCCCGCAGCATTCGACGCCGGCTTGGCACGGCGCGGGCTCGAACCGCAATCTGCCGCAATTCTGGCGCTCGATGCCGAACGCCGGCAGATCGCAACCCGAATGCAGGAGGCGCAGAACCGGCGCAACGAGGCCTCCAAGCTGATCGGCGCGGCCATAGGCCGCGGCGACAAGGAGGAGGCCGAACGACTAAAGGGCGAAGTCGCCAGCCTGAAGGATACGCTACCATCGCTGGAAACGAACGAGCGCGATCTGACCCAGCGCCTGACCGATACCCTGGCGATCATCCCCAATCTGCCGGGCGCGGATGTGCCCGAAGGCGCGGGTGAAGCCGATAACGTCGAAGTCAGCCGCTGGGGCGCGCCCCGATCGTTCGACTTCACTCCACTGGAACACGCCGATCTTGGCCCGCCGCTTGGCCTCGATTTTGAAACGGGCGCGCTGATTTCGGGCGCGCGCTTCACCTTCCTGCGCGGTCAGATGGCGCGGCTTCAGCGCGCGATCGGCCAGTTCATGGTCGATCACCAGACCGGCGTGAATGGATACAGCGAATGCAGCACCCCGGTGCTGGTCCGCGACGAGGCGATGTACGGCACTGACAAATTGCCGAAGTTTGCCGAGGATTCGTTCCGTACCACCGATGGTCGCTGGCTCATTCCCACGTCCGAGGTCAGCCTGACCAGCTCGGTCATGGGGCAAATCCTGGATGACGCTGCCTTGCCGCTCCGGATGACCGCACTCACGCTCTGTTTCCGCAGCGAGGCGGGTGCAGCCGGCAAGGACACCCGGGGTTATATCCGCCAGCACCAGTTCGAAAAGTGCGAGCTCGTCAGCGTGGTGCGCCCAGAGGACTCTGCCGCCGAGCATGAGCGGATGACGGCCTGTGCCGAATCAATCCTGCAAGCGCTGGAGTTGCCGTACCGCAAGGTATTGCTTTGCACTGGCGACATGGGCTTCGGTGCCCAGAAAACCTATGATCTGGAAGTATGGCTGCCAGGACAGAATACCTACCGCGAGATATCGTCGTGCTCCAACTGCGGCTCATTCCAGGCGCGGCGAATGAATGCGCGCTATCGTCCCGAGGGCCAGAAGGGTACGGAATTCGTCCACACTCTGAACGGGTCTGGCCTTGCGGTCGGGCGAACGCTGGTGGCGGTACTGGAAAACTACCAGCAACAGGATGGCTCGGTTGATGTGCCCGTGGCCCTGCGGCCCTATATGGGCGGGATTGATCGTCTCGTCCCGTGACAGATCGAGATAGGCCGATGCGCATTCTGCTGACCAACGACGATGGGATCCACGCCCCCGGGCTTGCAGTTCTGGAAAGGATCGCCGGGCAGTTTTCGGACGATATCTGGATTGTTGCCCCGGCCGAAGAGCAGTCCGGCGCGGGCCATTCGCTGACCTTGAGCCGTCCGGTGCGTCTGCGCCAGTTTGACGATCGTCGCTTCGCCGTGTCAGGAACACCGACGGATTCGGTGATGATGGCGCTGCGCGAAGTCATGCCGGCCGCGCCCGATCTGATCCTGTCAGGGGTCAATCGCGGCGCCAACCTGGGTGACGACGTTACCTATTCCGGCACAGTCAGCGCCGCGGTCGAAGGTGCTTTGGCCGGGATCCGCTCAATCGCTTTGAGCCAGGTCTATTCCAGGGAAGGCATGGGGGATGAAGTACCCTTTACCGCGGCAGAAGCCTGGGCTGCCCGTGCGATCGAGCCGTTGCTGGGACTGCCCTTTGCGCCGCGGACGCTGGTGAACATCAATTTTCCGCCTGTGGCCGCCGATGCAGTTAAGGGTATCCGCGTGGTTCGGCAGGGATTTCATGATTATGCACGCGGATCAGTGGTTGAAGGCACTGATCCAAGGGGCTATCGGTATTTCTGGTTCGGCTTGCATGGGATCGAGCATACGCCCGGCCATGCAACCGATCTGGAGGCCATTCAGGATGGATATGTTTCGGTGACGCCGCTGCAGCTTGATCTGACGCACGATGCCTCGCTGGCGGAATTGGCCGGGCGGTACGGCGGATGAAGCAGTTTGCCGCCCTTGGCCTGATGCTGTCCGTCCTGGGCGCCGCACCGCTGCGGGCAGAGGAGCCTGCAACGAGCGATGCCAAGACCGAAACGGTTCACGTCGTCAAATCCGGCGAAACGCTGGGCGGCATCGCCAATCGGGCTGAGGTGCCCCGGGTTCTGATTATCGAGGCGAACGCGCTCAAGGCGCCTTATGCACTGCGCGCCGGGCAGAAGCTGGTTATCCCGCGCCGCCGCAGCCACACGGTGAAAGACGGGGAAACCGGCTTTTCCATCGCGATGGACTATGGCGTGCCGTGGTCGGCGATTGCGGCCGCCAATGGCCTGAAAGTCGATGATCCGGTGAAGTCCGGGCAAAAGCTCGCAATCCCGACCGTGGCGGCCAAGGCTGTGGCGCAGCCCGCCACGCCAGCCCCTTCACCCGGTGCCGCCGTCCCGGCGCTGGCGGACACGCCGGCGCCCAAGTTCGCCTGGCCGCTGACCGGAAAGGTGCGCCGTCCGTTCCTGCTGGCGGGGGCCAAGGACGGCCCGCATGAAGGGATCGACCTGCTTTCGCCGGAAGGCACCGCCGTGCGCGCCAGCGCAGCCGGCAAGGTGATTTTCGCCGGACAAGGTCCAGAGGACTATGGGCTGACCGTGATCGTCTTCCACGGCGGACGCTGGACCACCACCTATTCCTTCCTGTCCAAAGTCACTGTGAAGGAAGGGGACGAGGTCAAAGCCGGAGAGCGGGTCGGCCTGGTCGGCGAAACCGGCATGGCGACCGAGCCGCAACTGCATTTTGAAGTGCGCAGGAACCGCGTGGCGCTTGATCCGGTCAAGTACCTGCCCAAGGCCAAGAAATAGCCTGGCGGGTCAACCCCATATCCAGAACACCGTGCCCATCGCCAGGTAAGCCAGGACAAAGGCCGCGCTGTCCCGCGTCATCGCCGCCTTCGCAGCTCCGTCCCGCAAACCCAGCAGCCACAGCGCCGGCAGCACAAAGGCCAGCGCCAATCCGCCGGACTGCATGAAATAGAGCCACGGCTTCAGCGCCAGCTTGTCCGGCCCGATCCGTGCCAATGCATGGCCCAGCATCGCCGCGGGGATAAGCGTCAGGCCATAGGCCCAGACCGGGCCCCGATCCCGCCAGAACAGCCACAGAACCGCCGCGGCCGCACCCGCCGCCGCCAGCACCGCCACCCCGTCCATCACGCCCATATCCGGCCTCCTTGCCACTGCCCTAGCACTTTGCGGCGACGCGGTGTAAGGGGCCGCGGCAATGGCAACCGTAATCCCCCAGCAAAAACGCGTCGGCATGGTCAGCCTGGGCTGCCCCAAGGCCCTGGTCGACAGCGAGCGGATCCTCACCCGGCTGAGGGCCGATGGCTATGCCATGTCGCCCGACTATGACGGGGCCGACGTCGTGCTGGTCAACACCTGCGGCTTCCTGGACAGCGCCAAGGAAGAGAGCCTCTCCGCGATTGGCGAGGCGATTGCCGAGAACGGCCGGGTGATCGTCACCGGCTGCATGGGCAATGAGGCCGAACTGATCCGCGCCAAGTTCCCCGCCGTCCTCGCCATTACCGGCGCGCACCAGTACGAAGCCGTGGTCGAGGCGGTGCACGCGGCTGCCCCTCCCACCCAAGGGCCCTTCATCGATCTGGTTCCCCAAAGGACCGAGGAGCTGGCCGACGTCAAGCTGACCCCGCGCCACTACAGCTACCTCAAGATCAGCGAGGGCTGCAATCATGCCTGCGCGTTCTGCATCATTCCCAGCTTGCGCGGCAAACTGGCCAGCCGCCGGATCGACGCCGTGCTGCGCGAGGCCGAGAAGCTGGTCGCCGCCGGCACGCGCGAGCTGCTGGTCATCAGCCAGGACACCAGCGCGTATGGCGTCGATGTCCGGCATGAAGAACGCGCGTGGAAGGGTCAGCCGGTCCGCACCCACATGACCGATCTGGCGCGCGAACTGGGCGATCTGCGCACCGCCGACGGCACCCCGCCCTGGGTGCGCCTGCACTATGTCTATCCCTACCCCCATGTCGATGCGGTGATCCCGCTGATGGCCGAAGGGCTGGTCACGCCGTACCTCGACATCCCGTTCCAGCACGCCGCGCCATCGGTGCTGAAAGCGATGAAGCGCCCGGCGAACGAGGCCAAGGTGCTCGAACGGATCAGGGCCTGGCGCGCCGTCTGCCCCGATCTGACGATCCGCAGCAGCTTCGTGGTCGGCTTCCCCGGAGAGACCGAGGCTGATTTCCAATATCTGCTCGATTGGCTGGACGAAGCCCAGCTTGACCGGGTCGGAGCCTTCCGGTTCGAGCCGGTTGAGGGCGCGGCGGCCAATGCCCTGCCCAACCCGGTGCCCGAGGAGGTCAAGGAAGAACGCTTTGCCCGGATCATGGCCAGGACCGAGGCCATCAGTGCCGCCAAACTGGCGGCCAAGGTCGGCCGCGTCCTGCCGGTGATCATCGACGAAGTGGGCGAGCCCGACGAAGACGGCGACCGGGGCGCCACCGGGCGCAGCCAGGCCGACGCGCCCGAGATCGACGGCGCGGTATATCTGCGCGATGTGCCAGAGGGCCTGCAGCCCGGCCAGATCGTGCCGGTACGGGTTGAGGATGCCGACGCACACGACCTGTTCGGGGTGATCGCGGACAGCTGAACAGCCGGGTGACAAGTTGACACCAGGTTGACAGATCCGGCCATAGTGTAAACCTGCATTACTTCTTTCTTTTCAATAGTTTACATGCAATTTGGGTGACACATTGCCGTTTTCGGAGCAAATTGGCCGCGCCGCGCGCGGGGATCGACGATGGGAAAGAGCGGGCGCGAGTTTAGCAGGCGGGGCAGGTGTAGGAAAACAGTCGCTTTGCACTGGTTATGTCTTGGGCAAAGCGGACCTGCTAGCGACCGAGTTCACGATCTCGGCAACCGATGTCGAGCTGCTTTGCGGTTTGTCGCCGGGATGGTTTGATCGCGATGCGGCGGAGGTCGTGACTTTGAAGCTCGCTTCGTCTGACGGTGAAGTTTCGCCGCGAGGTGAAGGTCAGATTATCGCTTTTCCGAACCGCAATCATCGCTGATGCAGATAATGAAGTGATCCAACCTTTGTCGCCTCGGGGCGCCATTTTCGGCATCGCGATTTTTAGACTTTTTATGAACAAAAAAATCTGAGCCAATTTGGAAAACGTAGACCGCGGCATCGAATCTCCGCCGTGCGCGCCCGGAAACGGCCTTCACAGCGGCAAAAAATTATCTTTGGCGCCCGAGCTAGCTGGAAATTTGGCGTTATTTAGCGACGCTCAGAACGTCTTTTTCCGCATATTCCAGAAAAGCTCGCTGAGATCGCGATTTGACAGACGCACGTTTTCAGGTGAGTTGTGTCCTAGCGACGGTAAAAATCGACGCACCTCGCACCGTCATGCGTTCATCAGTTAATGACGAATTTGCACGACAGGGGAACCGTAACTCGGAGGCTAACCATGGCAGATAAGGATCCGCAAGACACGGAAATCTTGGCCGCGATTGGCGAAAATGGCATTGACCCGCAGCAACTGATCAACACGCTGCTGGGCGCCGAGTACCCGATGAGCGCCATTATTGAAGCCCTTCAGCGCGCTATCGAGCGCGGCAAAATCTCCCTCGCCAGCGATGGCATGGTGGTCGCGGTAAAGCGAGAATTCGCTAACGCGGCCTGACGCATCCTGGGGGGATTTGAGTGGTGGGTGAAGAAGAGTCGTCGTTAGAGGCGGCCCGTAAAAGCCGATGCTATAGCGACTCAACCGCCTCTGGTCTCGACCAGCGGGATGAGTTCGCGCGCGACCGGGATCGGATTCTCTATTCCTCAGCGTTTCATCGTCTCGCGGGAATCACGCAGATCGTGCGCGCCGGCGAACTGGATATCTTCCACACGCGACAACAACACACATATAAAGTGGCGCAGGTTGGGCGCCGCTTGGCGGAGCACCGCCTAATTGAGCAGCCCGAAGCCGCTAGACTGCACGGCCTGCACCCGGAGGTGGTGGAAGCGGCGTGTCTCGCCCATGACCTAGGCCACCCGCCCTTTGGGCACGCGGCGGAGACGGAACTCGATCGCCTCGTTTGCGACCCCACAATCGTGAAAGCTAATAAAGAGGACGCGGCGCCAGACGGCTATGAGGGCAACGCGCAAACTTTCCGTATCCTCACGAAGTTGGCGGTACGCTACAGCAAGGACAACCCTGGTCTTGATCTCACGCGCGCGACGCTCGCGGCAACGCTGAAATATCCTTGGCTTCGCGACCATTCCGTCGACAAGAAACGCTCTAAATGGTCAGCGTACGCCTCAGAGGAGGCTGACTTCAAATGGGCGCGTGAGCATTGTTCGGGAGAGTTCAAAACCGCCGAGGCCGAGCTGATGGATTGGGCGGACGACATTGCCTATTCTGTGCACGATCTGGAAGATTTCCACCGCGTCGGCATCATCCCGTGGAGCGAAATCATTTCCGAGGATTCTCGGGACACGATCATCAACGGCGTCGTCAAATCGTGGAAGAAGGATCCGAGCTACCCCGCGGATGGGCCGCGCCGAATGAGGGAGGCGTTGGAACGCGTCATTCGCAAGCTCGTCATGTTTCCGACGGTCACCAAGGAAGTTTACAACGGCGCCCGCGAACAACGTCGGCAGCTTCGCAACTTTACCTCGCAGCTGATCGGAAACTATGTGCGTGCCGTGTCGCTCGTGAGTGATCTCGGAACGGCCGCCGTCATTATCCGAGACGACGCGGCCGACGAGGTTCGGCTGCTGAAATATTTCGCCCGCTACTATGTGATCGGACTGCCCGCGCTGCATGCTCAACAGTATGGTCAGAAGAAAATCGTCCGCGAGCTTTTCAAGATTTTTCTCTCGGAGGGCAAAGCGGGCAACCTCGCCCTGTTCCCCGCGCGGCTGCGGTATATCTGGGAAGATAATGGCGATGAAAAAGGCGCCCGACTCGCAGCCGATTGCGTCGCCTCGCTAACAGAAAATGAGGCTTATCAGCTCCATCATCGACTGATGGGTACGGAGAGCGGCTTGGTCCTCGATCCGATCGTGCGCTGACTTCAAAGACCCGACGCCCTTACGAAATCGAAATCGTCGAAAATCGACATGCCTC
>JAFLDC010000359.1 GCA_017302775.1 Sphingomonadales bacterium | reverse complement strand
CGAAGTTTGGCCAGCTCATTCACGTCCAAGCGGGCGACGTTCCGGTTGGAGATATGTTTTTTTATGGCCTACCATTTGTGGCCTACACAGGATCTTATTTTTACTTGGCACATCCGCGCTGCGTTCGAATACGACCGGGAAGGCCATCCGGTGCGGGCGATCGGAATGATGCAGGACATTACCGAAAGCCTGCGCAACCGGGAAATGCTGGTGCAGTACCAGTCGCACCTTGAGGAAATCGTTGCCGAACGGACCCGGGAACTCGCCGAGGCCAAACAAGCTGCAGAAACGGCCAACCAGGCCAAGAGTTTCTTCCTGGCAAACATGAGCCACGAAATCCGGACGCCGCTTAACGGGGTTCTCGGGCTTGCCCAGATCGGGCAACGCGAAAGTGCCGGCAGGAAATCCGGGGAGTTGTTTGACCGGATTATCGATTCCGGTAACCATCTGTTGAGCATCATCGACGACATTCTCGATTTCTCGAAAATTGAGGCAGGAAAACTCACCATCGAGGAATCGGACGTCGATCTGGGCGAGGTCATCGATCGGGCCGTGGAATTTACTGCAGGCAGAGCCTTTGCCAAGGGGCTGGATTTCTCCATCGACGAAGCCGAGGACTTGCCCGCCGGATACCGTGGCGACCCGTTGCGGCTCTCGCAGATTCTGGTCAACCTGCTCGGCAATGCCATCAAGTTCACCCACCAGGGCCACATCCGCCTGATCGCCGAGCGTGATGGCGAACATCTTGTGCTCCGGGTGGAAGATAGCGGGATCGGCATGCCTCCGGAGCAGGTCCAACGGCTATTTTCGCCGTTCGAGCAGGCCGATGGTTCGACCACCCGCCGCTTCGGGGGAACCGGGCTGGGGCTGGCAATCTGCAAGCACCTGTGTGAATTGAAGGGCGGAGCGATCAGCGTTTCCAGCCAGCTCGGGCAAGGCAGCCGCTTTACCGTCAGACTGCCGATGAAAAACCCGCTTCCCGCGGCTGAGCCGCCGCCGCGGGAAATCATCGTATTTGGCGCAAACGATGACGAATCGTTGCAAATCGCCCGCCTGTTGGCGCTGCGGGGCATTGCCTATCGTTGCGTGGAACCGGATTGCCAGGCGCTACCGGAAGATGCGTTGATCGTGATGGGCTACGAGACGCTGACCGCCTATCAACCGGAAGTGCTCGCGCTGGCCGGACGCAGCATGGCGGTACTGCTGACGCCGGGGGCGGACAGCATCCCGCCCGCCTTGCGCGAGCAGATCATCCGGCTCGAGCGTCCGATCCGGGTTCGTCACCTGATCTCCGCCCTGCAAGAAAGAGATTTCTCCCCCCAGGCAACGGCAGATCGCAAGTTGCAGCGGCTCCGCGGGGTATCGATCCTGGCGGCCGAAGACAACGAGGTGAATCGCCTGGTGCTCGAGGAGATTTTCCGCATCGAGGGCGCCTGCATCGACTGTGTCGAAAACGGCCGCATCGCGGTCGATCGGGTCAAGGCGAATCCGCCAGAAACCTTTGACGTGGTTCTCACCGATGTGCAGATGCCGGAAATGGACGGCTATGAAGCCACACGGCAGATTCACGCACTATTCCCCGAATTGCCGGTCATCGGCCTCACGGCGCACGCCATGGCCGAGGAACGCGCCCGCTGTCTGGCGGCGGGAATGAACGGGCATCTGACCAAACCCTTCGATCAGGATCGTCTGGTCGAACTGATTTTGACACTGCTCCAGCGCCCGGTGGCTGAAGGCAGCGAACACCCGGAACAGGCGCTGCCGCCACAACCAGGAAACGGGCTGATCGATCATGCCGCGCTGCAGCAGCGATACAAATTCCGCAACGCCTTCATTGGCAAACTGATGGATACCTTGCTGACCAGCAATCTGGATTACCCGGAGCGGATACGCCTGGCGATCCGTTCCGCGGATTATCAGGAATTGCACCACTTGGCCCACAGCCTGAAAGGGATGGCGAGCAATATTGCCGCCGAAGCGGTGCGCGAACTCGCGTCGCAAACCGAAAACAGCTTGCAGCAGCAGGAATACACCCTGGGGATCAAACTGGCGGAAGAACTTGCCCGAAAAACCGAAGCGCTGCTGCAAGAAGCAGCGGACTATCTGGCGAGCATGAAATAGACCCCAAGCACGACCCTTACCGGGGCGCGCCGCCGCGCCCTTCGCCACGTCCGCCGGATGGTGGCGCCCAATCTCCGCCTCGCTGCTGCCCGCGTTCCTCGCGCACCTTGCGGCGCTCATCCTGCCATTGCTGCCATTGCTGCCGCTGCTCGTGACGCTGCTCCGGCGGCGCTTGCTGCCAGTGCTCGCGCATTTGCTGGCGCATTTGCTGGCGCTGTTCGGGCGTCATTGCGGCCAGATGTTCGCGCATTTCGCGCTTCTTCTCGGCCTGTTGTTCCGGCGAGAGGGTTTGCCATTCCTGGTGCAACGATTTGCGTTCCTCGGCCGACATCACCGGCAGACGGGCAAGCAACTCGGAGGCCGGTTGATGGATGTTTCCGGCCATTGCCGCCCCGCCGATCGCCCACGCACTGGCGGTGACGGCCAGCAGACGGATCAATGTATGTTTGACGGACATGGGCTTCTCCCGGATTTCGATATCTGCATTTTCCCCTTTCGATGTAAGCCGTTCGCCGGCCGGATGTAACAATTTGTTTCATCTGGTGCCGCGGCAAAAGATTGTTACCATTATGGCATCCGGCCACGTCGCCGATTCGTATGCTCTCGGACATGAACGAACGACAACATCGTCTTCTCGTCGTCGATGACGACAGCCGCCTGCGCGACCTGCTGACCCGCTATCTTGGCGAACAGGGCTTCGAAGTCAAGGCCGTCAGCGACAGCGCCCAGATGGATCGGGCGCGAACGCGCGAACACTTCGATCTGATCATTCTCGATCTGATGCTGCCCGGCGAAGATGGTCTGACCATCTGCCGCCGCCTGCGCGGTACCAGCGACACCACACCGATCATCATGCTGACGGCAAAGGGCGATGAAATCGATCGCATCGTCGGGCTTGAAATGGGGGCCGACGACTATCTGCCCAAGCCTTTCAATCCGCGCGAACTGCTTGCCCGCATTCAGGCGGTACTGCGTCGTCAGGGGGCAGCCCCACCGGGAGCGCCGGGCGAGGCGGAAGAACGGATCCGTTTCGGGCAGATCGAAGTCGATCTCTCCGCCAGATCGCTGAAACGCGACGGTGTCTCGCAAATGCTGACCACCGGCGAATTCGCGGTGTTGCACGTTCTCTTGCAGCATCCACGTCAGCCGCTCTCCCGCGACAAATTGATGACTCTGGCGCGTGGCCGTGAACAAGGCCCCTTCGACCGGGCGATCGATGTGCAGATTTCCCGCCTGCGCAAGCTGGTCGAGATTGATCCGGCCAAACCCCGCTATATCCAGACGGTCTGGGGATTCGGGTATGTCTTCGTTCCGGACGGCAGCCCACAGCAATGAAACACTGGCCGCGCACCCTGCTGGCGCGCACCTTTCTCCTGACGGCCACGCTGCTGCTGCTGACCACAAGCTCTCTGCTCGTGTTGTTCAAGCTGTCACTGGCTGAACCAAGAGCCCGCGAAACCGCGCAACTCGCCAGCAGTTCGGTCAATCTGGTGCCCGCTGCCCTGCTGGCCTC
>JAFLDC010000358.1 GCA_017302775.1 Sphingomonadales bacterium | reverse complement strand
TGTCGACCGATCTCGAAAATGCGTCTGAGGTCGGCGGGCTGTTCCTGCACCCGGGCGAGCGCGCCGGCGGCCTGGGCATGCTGATCGCACGCAGCCGTTATCTGTTCATTCGCAATCATCGCCATCGGTTTGCGGACCGGACCCTGGCGGAGCTTCGCGGAGTGATCGACGAAGCGGGTGGGTCGCCATTCTGGGACGGCGTTGCCGGGCGGTTTTTCGGCATGAATTTCCAGGACGCTGATGAATTCAACGCCAAGTTCGGCAATCAGTTCATTGCCGATCTCATGCCGAAGCATCCTGTCTATATCGCGATGCTCTCTGAGCAGGCGCGCGCGGTCATCGGCGTCCCTCACCCCACCGGCCGTGCAGCCATGCGGATGCTGGAGAACGAAGGGTTCGCATGGGAAAACTACATCGACATCTTCGATGGAGGCCCGACGATGACGGTCAGGACCGATCAGATCCGCTCGGTTCGCGAAGCGCAGGACGCCGAAGTCATCGCGATCGATGCCCGCCTGGGAGAACACGAAGCCAGCAACAAACACCTGATCGCCCATGGCCGGTTTGCAGATTTTCGGTGCGCCTATGGATGGATTGAGCCGCGTGACGGCGGTATCGCGCTCGATCCTGACAGCGCCCGGTTGCTGGGGGTGGGCCCGGGCGACCGCGTAACACATGTCGCCCGGTGGTAAGCCGTGAATATCACTGAAATCAATTTCGACGGGATCATTGGTCCCAGCCACAACTACGCTGGGTTGAGCCTGGGCAATCTCGCCTCGGCCATTCATGCCGGAGATGCCGCCTACCCGCGCGCGGCGGCGCTTCAGGGCCTGGCAAAGATGCGTCACAACCTGGCGCTGGGTCTGGCGCAAGGCTTCCTTGTGCCGCTCCCCCGGCCCAATCCGGTCTTCCTTGCCGCAATTGGTGCCGATGGCAGCGAAAATCCGCGCCTTACCGCTGCGGCGTGGTCAGCCTCGGCCATGTGGACCGCCAACGCTGCCACCGTCTCACCCGCTGCGGATACCGGGGACGGTCGCTGCCACCTGACCGGCGCTAATCTGGTGACAATGCCGCACCGCAGCCAGGAATGGCCCGACACGGTTCGGCAGCTTCGCCTGGCCTTTGCAGACCAGCGCCACTTCGCAGTGCACGATGCCGTACCGCCTTGCTTCGGAGACGAAGGCGCTGCCAACCATATGCGGATGAGCACGAGCCACGCCGCGCCGGGGCTCGAAATTTTTGTCTATGGAACCAGCGGCGGTGCCTTTCCGGCGCGGCAACATGTCGAGGCAAGCCGCGCGGTCGCGCGCCTACATGGGCTCGATCCGGCGCGAACGCTGTTTGTCGAGCAGAACCCTGCTGCAATTGCCGCCGGCGCGTTCCACAACGATGTGGTCGCCGTGGCGAACGAGCGCGTGTTGTTCACACACGAGCTGGCCTTCGCGGATCCCGCGGGCACTTACGCCGCAATCCGCGAACGGCTGCCGGAGGCGGAGATCGTGGTGGTGCCAACCGCCGACGTTTCACTGGCCGATGCGATCCAGTCCTATCTGTTCAATGCCCAGCTGCTGACCCTGCCCGGCGGAGCGATGGCGCTGGTGATCCCTACAGAAGCCTGGGAGCACGGCCGGGTCCGCGCTTGGCTCGACCGGATGCTGGCAGGCAACGGCCCGATCCGCCGCGTGCTGCCAGTCGACGTGCGGCAGTCGATGGCCAATGGCGGGGGTCCAGCCTGCCTGCGGCTACGGGTGGTGGCCGATCCGGCCACGATCGATCCGCGCTTTTTGCTGGATGGAGCCAAAGCCGCCAGGATCGAGGCAGTGATCGCTGAACACTGGCCCGAATCGATCAATCCGGGCGAGGTCGGGAGCACGGAATTGGCCGAACGGGTCACTGCCGCCCGGATCGCCTTGCTGCGCGCACTAGACTTGACCGAACTGGCCTGATCGCACGGGTGAATCCCGTGTCGGGACGCTTTACATGTCGCCAACGCTTAACCACCCCCTTGCGCTGAAAACTGCTCTTGGCATGATGATTGCTGATAGGACTGTTAACGAAACCGAGGATCCGCATGTTTGCCAAAGTCAGCCGGCTGTTTGTGATCAAGTCGCCCATTGAGGCCTATCTGATCATCTATGCGCTGGCTCTGGGCGCGGTTGAGCGCGGCTCGATCTACCTGCACCGCTTCCCTGGCTTTGGCGGAAAACTGTTGTTCCTGGCCTGCACCGGTGCGGTATTCATGGCTGGCGCCAAGATCCTCGACTGCCTGAAGCATGAAAGGCGCATTCAGGAAAATCCCGAAACGGTGTTCTGAGCTGCGATAGGTCGCGCTGCCCGTACGAAAATGTGAAGTGGGGGTTTCTGTTGCTACGTACCCCCGGACGCCCGGTTTCCGATTCTGTTACCCGGTTCGGTCCGAACCGTGCTTTCGTTTTGTAAGATCAGGCCGTTAGGCCATCAGATTACGCTGCGAGAGCAAGTGCTTCATTATCGTTGGCACTTATAGGTTTTGAGCCTTATACGGGTTACTCAGCCCGGGCGAAAACTGCGCTTTTCAACACACGTCGATCCTAGTTCGGCCCCGTCATTTTCCCTGAAGGATCAGGGAAAGTGGTGGAGCCGCCGGGTACCGCCCCCGGGTCCGCTGCGCCTATTGCACGCAACAATTTATCGCCATAGCCGGGCGAACCCGGCACTGGTCAATATAGGGCGTTTGACCAAAATGAAAAGGGCGGAAGCCGCATTGCGACCTCCGCCCTTTTTAGTCCACACTGAAAAGATGTTACTTTTTCAGCGAATCCCTGATTTCGGTCAGAAGATCGACCTCGCTTGGCCCGGCGGCAGCCGGCGGCGGCAGTACCTTGTTGGCCTGCCGAACAATCAGGAAAATCACGAAAGCCAGGATCAAGAAGTTGATCACTGCGGTAACGAAGCTGCCCCAGGCCAGCACATTGGCACCAGCCTCGCGTGCCGCAGCAAGCGACGTTCCGGCAGCAACATCACCGCTCAGCACAGTATACTTGTTCGAAAAATCGGTATCGCCAACGATGGCACCAATCACCGGCATCAGCAG
Organism: Sphingomonadales bacterium; assembly: GCA_017302775.1. Next base: position 577 of record JAFLDC010000358.1, on the reverse strand, counting down.
ATCGTCGGTCATCGACGACACGATCTTGCCGAATGCGGCGCCGATAATCACACCAACTGCCAAATCAAGCACGTTGCCACGCGCGATGAAGGCTTTGAATTCACTTAACATATTGCGTCCCCTCAAAATCGATAATGACTCGTTAAGCCTGCCACGACCGTATCGCAACTGCAATCGATATCCACCGGTTTCGCTTGCACCTGCGCGGCGTGTTACTACATTAACCCAGCCCGCAAGCGGCGGGCACGCAAAAGGATTTTTGTTGATGAGCACTTCGTTCGATCGTCTTGGCGCTTTTGGCCGGTTCGCTCTGGTCTCGGTTGCAGCTGCATCGCTGGCCGGGTGCGGCATCAATTCCGTCCCCACGGCAGAAGAAGCGGCCAAGGAAAAGTGGGCCAACGTTCAGGCAGCGTTCCAGGCGCGCGCCAACCTCATCCCCAATCTGGCGGCAGTGGCCAAGGGCGCCGCGGCGCAGGAAAAGGGCATCCTGACCGGCGTGGTGGAAGCGCGCGCGAAGGCGACCAGCATTCAACTCAATCCCGGCGATCTGACTGACCCCGCGAAGATGAAGGCCTAC
>JAFLDC010000357.1 GCA_017302775.1 Sphingomonadales bacterium | reverse complement strand
CCCAATCCGGCAGGGGTGGCTGCCGGCCAAACCGGGCCGACAGCGTTCCGACCAGATCCTGTGGACCATCGCCAGCGAATAATTCGAAACGGGTCGCCGCAGACCAGACCTCAACCCGGTGCCGGGCAGGATCGGTGAAATCGAGCACGGAGTAAGATTCTGCCGCGCAATGCACCGCCAGCCAGCGCGACGTCAGGAAGGTAGGCTGAGGGTAATTGGTATTCCAGTAATCCCCTCCGGCCATGCCCTGCTCATCCATCAGCCGGGTCAGCGCAGTCGACTTGTCACGACCCACACCCGGCTCGCTGGTCCAGATCGGAAAGGCCCGGCCATTGAGCGCAAGGTAGCTCATCTGCTCACCGCCACCCCAGACGGCTTCACCGGACTGCGCATGGAAATGGAGATGGATGCGATCGAAGCCCTCGCGCAGCAAGGTGACCTCGACCGCCGAATCGACGAACCGCAATCGCGCGGCGGCGCCCTGATCATCCGACAGGATCACCGCATCATCATCCATGGCCCACTGCCGCAGGGCGACCATGTCGACAGGTGCATCCTCGATCCGGAAATTGCCGCGCACCATTGCGATCGCAGGATTGCCCCGCGCCATGGCCAGTACCGGTGCCTCGCCGCGATGCGACAGGATCAGGCGCCCCGCAAAATGCAGGTCAAACCCGTCTTCAGCAGCGCTGAATCCTGTCTCCACGGCGAGTCTCATCCTCTGGCGGCGGCGCCTGTGGCAGGTCTACCACGGTTCGCTCGGTTCTGTATGACACCGCTTGACATATCGAGCCATTGCCCGCAATTCAAGCGCACAAGTGGCAGGGTGGTGGCCGTCCGGTTTCGCGCCTGAGCCTCGGTTCGAAGCAACCACGGCCGGTCCTTCCGGCCTGGGAGACAGGAAGGAAACCCGATGAACGCCCCCACCAAAGCCGTGCTTCGCGCGTCCGCCGCCGTCCTCGCATTGACCGCCTTTGCGGCTCCGGCCCTGGCGCAGGACGCCTCCGCTGATGAGGATCAGGCCCCCGGCGAAATCGTCGTCACGGCGCAAAAGCGCTCTGAAAGCCTGCAGTCCGTCCCGGTGGCTGTTTCGGTGTTGAGCGGTGAAGATCTGGCCGATGCCAGCCGCCCAAGCATCGAAAGCGCCAGCCAGATGGTGCCATCGCTTAACTTTCTGAAAAGCGGCACGACGCTGAATCAGACAATCTTCCTGCGCGGGGTTGGTACCGCCACATTCTCGATCGCGGGCGAACCATCGGTGTCGACCGTGGTCGACGGTGTGGTTTATGCCCGTTCTGGCGAAGCATTCTCGGACATGGTCGATGTCGCCCAGATTGAAGTGCTGCGTGGCCCGCAAGGCACGCTGTTTGGCAAGAATGCTTCTGCCGGGGTGATCAACATCACCACCCAGATGCCCAAGCATGAATTCGGCGGCACGGTTGAAGCCAGCTATTTCGACCGCAACGAGTTCCGCCTCAAGGGCGCCGTCAATCTGCCGCTCGGCCAGGACCTGGCTGCGCGTTTCACCGCGTTCTATGGTGAGTATGACGGCAACATCCGCAACGTCACCACCAACGAATGGGTTAACGGCTACAAGCATTGGGGCCTGCGCGGGCAGTTCCTTTATGAGCCGAACGACAATCTGCGGGTCTATCTGGCCGCGGACTACTACAAAAACGATGATGATTGCTGTGCCGACATCATCGCCACCGGACCGCTCAATGCCGCCGGTGTCCCGCAAACGAGCCTGGCATTTTCGGTCCTGCCGTCGCAGACCGGGGCCAATACTCGCGCCGTCGCGCAAAATCTGGTTACCGCGACCAAGGAAGAAGGCTGGGGTGTTTCGGGCCAGATCGACCTTGGTGTGGGCAGTCACACCCTGACCTCGATCACCGCCTATCGCGGGTGGGACAATACCGAAATCCGCGATGGTGACTGGCTGGATCGGGCCTACGTCGGTTTCGCGCAGTTGCACGACAACGGACCGCAAAGCTCCACTACTTTCAGCCAGGAAGTGCGGCTTACCTCGCCTGCCGACCAGACGCTGTCCTATGTCATCGGGCTCTATTACTCGCGGGCCGAGAGCGAGAGGACCTTTACCCGCAACGTGACCCAGTGCACGGCGGCGGTAGGCGCACCGAGCGGCGTTCTGATCCCATGCGGCAGCAGCAACGCAAACGCAGCGACGACCCCCAGCGGCAGCGCCACCTTCGGATCGGTGTTCGATAACTTCGCCGTGTTTGGCCAGGCAACGCTGAAGCTGGGCGAAAACACCCGGTTGATCGGTGGGTTGCGTTATACCAACGACAAGCTCTCGGTCTTCCACAGCCGCCGTTCGCCGCTGACCGGCCCCGGCATCCAGGCCAATTTCGATCAGGGCGTATATGATGAGTATGTCCGTCTGGTCGGCCTTGGCACCTCGCCAACCACCGCCGCAACCGCGGCCGTCGCCTCGTCGAACGGTGTGCCGTTCCGCACCAAGACCAGCAATGATAATGTTTCGGGCAAGATCGCGCTGCAGCACGATTTCAGCGACGATGTGATGGTCTATGCGAGCTATGCCCGGGGCTACAAGGGTCCGGCTTACAACGTCTTCTTCAACCTGACTGCGACCGGCACCAACGTGATCGAGCCGGAGACGTCGGACTCGTTTGAAATCGGTCTGAAGAACACCTTCCTGGACGGGAAACTGACGTTCAATATCGCCGCGTTCTACGCAAAGTACAATAACTTCCAGGCCAACAACCCGGATCTGGTCGCTACGGTTGTGGTCACGCGCTTCACCAACGCGGGCTCGATTTCGACCGCCGGGATCGAAATGGACCTCAACTATCGCCCCACCCGCAACACGACGATCACCGCCGGCCTCGCGGTGACCGACGCGCATGTTGTGGCCTTCAAGGCGGCGCCGGGGGCGGCACCCACGGCGATTATCCCGACCGGCACCAAGCTGGGCTATGCACCGACCTGGAAAGGTTCGCTCTCGATCGAGCAGCGCTTCCCGATGAGCGGGTTCGCCGACGTGGTACTGGGCAGTTCGATGAACTTCCAGTCCGAACAGCTGTCGCTGTTTGCGCCTGACGCCGTGCAGCGTCAGCTGGGTACAATTCCAGCTTACGCGCTGGTCAACGCGTCGGTCGCGCTGGTCGATCCAAACGATGGCTGGAACCTGTCGTTCCAGGTCCGCAACCTGTTTGACAAGGCCTATCCGGCCGCGATCATCAACGGCGGGGTGAGCGGGTCATACCGTTACCAGATCCCGCGCGATGCCGACCGGTACTGGGGCGTAAACCTGCGGATCAACTTCTGATCGGCTGAACCGTTACCACGAACAGGAAGGGCTTCCGGAACGTTCCGGAAGCCCTTTTTGTTGCTTCCAACGGCGAGCCTTTCACGCCTGCCCGGCTTGTACCCGGTCAAGGTTTGGCAAAACCGCGTGAATAAAGCCCAACGCGACCAGATAAGCCGCGCCGCAGATCGCAAACATCGGGGTATAGCCATGCCCGTTCTGAAGCGACCACCCGGCGAGCTCGATGATCCCCATGCCCGCCAGATTGCCGGCTACGGCCCCCATCGCAATCACCGTGGCAATGCGGGTGGCGGGGATGACATCTGTGGTCATGCCAAAGATGTTGGTCGAAAATCCCTGGTGCG
>JAFLDC010000356.1 GCA_017302775.1 Sphingomonadales bacterium | reverse complement strand
GGCGGTGTCGATATTGCCATGACCGGAGAAAATGATCACCGGCAATTCCGGTTCACGCTGCTTGATGGCATCCAGAACTTCCAGCCCATCCATCGGGCTGCCGTGCAGCCAGACATCCAGCAGCACCAGGCTCGGGCGGCGCTCATCGATCATCGCCAGCGCGGAAGTGCTGTCACCCGCAGTGCGGCACTGATAGCCCTCGTCGCTGAGGACACCGGCGACCAGATCGCGAATGTCGCGTTCATCATCGACGATCAGAATTTCGAGCGCCATCTGTCATTCACCTCAATTTGAACTTACTCGGCCGCCTCGGACGGCCGCTGACTGGAAACGGGATCGCGGGCGAACCGCATGGCTACTACGGTGCCATCCGGCTCACCCAGATTGAAAGTCATGTCACCGCCGTGTTCCTCGACGATCTTCTTGACGATCGCCAGGCCCAGACCAGTCCCCTTTTCGCGGGTCGTCACATAAGGCTCGACGATCCGCTCACGGTCCTGCGGCAGGCCGATGCCGTTGTCCGCAATGGTCACCACCACATCTTCCTGGTTCCCGCTTAGCGTAACGGCAATTCGTCCGCGATAGTCTGCTTCGCCGCTTTTCTGCATAGCTTCAATCGCTTCCACCGCATTCTTCAGAACGTTGGTCATGGCCTGACCAAACTGGTGCCGATCGCAGGCAATAATCCCAAGGTCACGGTCAGCGCTGAATGAGAAATTAATATCCGGCCGCGCCACTTCCTGCAGGAACAACGCCTGCCGCGCGAGGTCAACCGGGTCCTCGCCGCGGAAAATCGGCTTCGGCAACCGGGCGAACGAGGAAAACTCGTCAACCATCCGCCGCAGATCGCCAACCTGGCGGATGATCGTCCCGGTCAGCTCTTCGAACAGCTCTGCGTCGGCCGACACCAGCTTGGTATAACGCCGCTTGAGCCGCTCCGTAGCAAGCTGAATCGGTGTCAGCGGGTTCTTGATTTCATGGGCGATGCGGCGGGCAACGTCCGACCAGGCTGCCTGGCGCTGGTCCAGCAATTGGCGGGTGATGTCCTCGAAGGTCACCACGGTCCCGGCGCTGGCCTTGGTTGCCTTAACAGCCAGGGTGCGCAGCTCGCTGCCATTGGCATACTGCACCACGCCGTCCTCGCGGCCGCTCTCAGCCATCGCCGCGATTTCGGGAGCGATGTCGATCAGCTTCTTGCCGATCGGGGTCGGCGCGTCCCGCTCCAGCAAGAGTTTTTGAGCCGAGCCGTTGATCAGGCGGATGCGCCCTCTGGCGTCAGCGGAAATGATCCCTGCGGTGACCGATTCAAGCACGGCTTCGATAAATGCACGCCGTTCATCCAGTTGTTGGTTAGCACCGACCAGCGCCTGGGTTTGCCGGTCCAATTGCTGGGTCATCCGGTTGAATGCCCGGTTAAGCAGGCCGATTTCATCGGTCCCGGCCCGGCCATCGATCCGCATCGCGAAGTTCCCGGCGCCCACTTCCCGTGCGGCATCGACCAGGTTGTAAAGTGGTTCGACCTGGCGGTCTGCAAAGCGCAGCGCGAACCAGACGGACAAGCCCACCAGAGCGAGGCTGGCGATAAAGAGCAGCACGTTAAATCGCAGCTGCTGGATGCGCGCCCGATTGGTCAATTCATCATAGGATCGCAGGATGTTCTGCGTGTACCCTTGGGAGAGCAGATCGGACTTCCTGACGTTGTACAGGTAAACGCCGGATCGACGGTCAATCGGCGCGACCGCCTGGATCGCGTCCCCTTCCGAGCTGGCGACCACGCGCGCTCCGGCATCAAGTTGACGCAGGACCGAAGCAGCGACTTCTTTCGACAGCGGCTCTGGTCCGCGCGCAAAGGCTGCACGCCGCAAGACGCCATCCGCGCCCTTTTGCAGGACGGTGGATTCGTCAATCTTACGCTGCCGGACCTGGTATGCGTAATATTCCGCGAAGGCGGAATTGTTCAGCGAATCCTGGCTCAGGAAATCGCCCAGGTCTGCCGCCATCGCCAGCGATTCCAGTTCAAGATCACGCCGCAACTGATCACGGTACCCGGTCACCAACTGATTGGAGTTCTCGATCAATCCGCGCGATTTGCCTGAAAACCAAAAGTCGACGCCGGTCTGAAACAGGAAAGACGCAAAGATCACTACCAGCAGGGTCGAGGCCGCAGAGATCAACGAAAACTGGAAGACAAGGCGCACGTGCAGCCGCCCGCTTCCCCCGGCAACCCGCTCCGCTGCGCGCTTTAACGCCAGCCGCCGGCCCAGCAGAACCACGATCGCCATGGCTGGCACCAGCGTCCCGATCAACAGGATCGACGTCAGATCGGTGGGCATCAATTGCCCGGTCCCGGCGGTCGCGGTAACCTTGGTCCAGGTCAGGATGGTCATGGCCACGAATGCCACGATCGATCCGATTTCCAGGTAGGGGATCAGATGGGCGCGGCGAACCCAGATTTGGAGCCGCCGCCACCAGTTGGGCCAGCGTCGCGTTGAGATGAGAGTACCGGAAGCCGCCATCGTTGCGTGATTACAACACCACTGTTGCACCAGTGCAAGGCATTTCGCTGATCCCGCTGGAAATCAGCGATCCAGTTCCACCGGATCAATGCGCAGATCGGTCAGCCGTTTGCGCAGGGTGTTGCGGTTGATGCCGAGCAGCTGGGCGGCGCGCAATTGATTGCCCTGCGTCTGGCGCAGCGCGGCTATAAACAGCGGCCGCTCAAAGGCCGCCAGTGCCGCATCATAGACCTGGCCAGCTGCCGGCTGGTTGGCGACAAGCCAGCTCTCAACCGCGCGGTCCAGCGATGGAGCTTCGTTTGCAGCCGGCCCGCGCGCGTCATCCGTCAGAAGCGCCGACAGCGTCTCGGCATCGATCCGGTCCTCGCGAGCGAGCAAGGCCAGCCGGTAAATGAAATTGCGCAGCTCGCGTACGTTGCCGCGCCAGCTCTGCCTGGTGAGAACCGCAGCGGCATCATCGCCCAGACTGCGACGCGGCAAGCCCTCACCCGCCGCCAATTGCAGGAAATGACGCGACAGGGCCGGAATGTCGTCCGCCCGCTCTCGCAGCGGCGGCAGCGTGATTGGGACGACGTTAAGGCGATAAAACAGGTCTTCGCGAAATAAGCCTGCCGCGATCATGGGGGTGAGATCCTTGTTCGTGGCAGCCACTATTCGCACGTCCACAGCAATTTCCTCACGCCCGCCGACCCGCCGAATCCGACCGGACTGCAGCGCTCGCAGCAACCGCGTCTGCGCCTCGATCGGCATATCGCCAATCTCGTCCAGGAACAGCGTGCCTCCATCCGCCTGTTCGAACTTGCCGACATGACGGGCAACGGCGCCGGTAAAAGCGCCCTTCTCATGCCCGAACAGCTCGCTTTCAATCAGGTCGGCCGGGATGGCTGCAGTGTTTACAGCCACAAACGGTCCGGTCTTGCGATGACCCAGTTGGTGAATGGCTTCGGCAACCAGCTCCTTGCCGGTACCGCTTTCACCCAGGACCAGCACCGTCAGGTCATTACGCAGCACCCGGGTAATCATCCGGTACACCGCTTGCATCGATGCAGAGCGTCCGACCAGCGGTAGTCCGGCTTCCGGCGCATCGTCCGCCCCATCTTGCCGCGCTGCCGCATTGCCAACCGCCTGACGCACGGTGCGCG
>JAFLDC010000355.1 GCA_017302775.1 Sphingomonadales bacterium | reverse complement strand
ATTGGCAGCCGCCTAACGCTTTCCTGCTTGGATTTCCATGAGTGATTGGGCAAAAGGCCCTCGGTTTTCCCCGATGACTGTCGCAACACACACACACTCGACGCGCAGCTGGCGCCCCGGACTTCCCGCTACCCTGGCGGGCGGCCTCGGCATGGCGCTGGCTATCGCCGTCGCGGCAGTTGGTCCTGACCGGCTGTGGGCGCAGATTGAAGGCGATCGCGGCATCATTCCGGTGGCCAGCACTTCGGACATCGAAGTGATGGGAATCGAAGTCAATACGATTGGCAAGGATGGCGAGGAGGCACGCCTCAACGGTTGGAAGGAAGCCGCACGCAAAGCCTGGGCCAAGGCCGGCGGCCCTGGCATGAGCGATGGCCAGATTCAATCCATGGTGGCAGCCGTGGTGATCGAGCGTGAGCAGATTGGGCCGCGTCGTTATGTGGCAACCGTCAGCGTTGTGTTCGATCGGGCGCGGGCAGGGCAGTTCATCGGCGGCGGCAAGAGCGGCCGCGCCCATTCGGCGCCGTTGCTGGTGATTCCGGTACTCTATTCCGGCGGTGTCGCGCAGGTCTATGAAATCAAGGGTACGTGGCAGCGGGCCTGGGCAGAGTTTCGCGCCGGATCGAGCCCGATTGACTACGTGCGGCCATCGGGCGGTGGGGGAGATTCGCTGCTGATCACGGCAGGCCAGCCAGGTCGGCGGAGCCGTGCCTGGTGGCGCAATGTGCTCGACAGGTTCGGTGCGGCCGATGTGATTGTGCCCGAGGCACGGTTGGAACGGCAATGGCCAGGTGGGCCCGTGCGCGGCGTGTTCACCGCCCGGTATGGTCCGGACAATGTGTTCCTGGAAAGCTTTACCCTGACTGCCAATGACGAAAGCGGCGTGCCCAAGATGATGAACGAGGCGGTTGTCCGGCTTGATCAGATCTATGCCGGCGCGCTGGCTGACGGACGGCTCAAACCGGACTCGACCCTGAATGTGCGGGCCGGAATTGATCCCGGCATCGCAGCGTTGATTGCCGCTGGACAGGCACCGGAAGAGAAACCGGCGGCGGCTACCGCTACGCCTTCTGCAACCCCCAGCGCATCTCCTTCGGCGACGGCGAGCGCTGCGCCGCCCCCTGAGACGCGAACTTTTACAGTTCAGTTTGCCTCGCCCGACGCCGGTGCGGTTGATGCCGCGCTGGGTGCGGTTCGATCAGCTCCGGGAGTGAAGGGGGCTTCGACAACCAGCCTGGCGATGGGTGGAACTTCCGTGATGCGTGTTACCTATGAGGGCGATATCGGCACGCTGGCCGATGCCCTGCGTGCACGCGGTTTCAAGGTCACCGTCGGCAACAACGCGCTTTCGATCCGTCGCTGAGATGAGCCAGATCGCGCTGCCTCTCGGAGCCGGCGCACACGCGCCTTCGCATATCGTCGTCGGAGCAGCGAACCGGACTGCGATTGAATCGCTGTCGGCGGCAGCGGGCTGGCCATTCAGAACTGCGATTCTTCTGGGGCCGCCGCGTTCAGGCAAGTCTCTGTTGACCCGCTGGTTTGTCGCTAGCGGCCGCGGCGAGGCGCTCGACGATGCTGACCTGATGGATGAAACCGAACTCTTCCACTACTGGAATCGAACGCAGGAAAGCGGCGTCCCGTTGCTGATGACGACGGGACGCGGCGCCGGCGAATGGATCATTCGCTTGCCCGATCTTGCATCCCGGTTGGCAGCCGCACTTCATCTTGAGATCGGTACGCCGGACGACACCATGCTGGCGGAACTGATCGCCGTACATGCTGAACAGCGCGGGCTGGCATTAGGGCCAGAGGCCGCCGCTTATCTTGCAGCGCGATGCGAGCGTTCCCATATCGGCGTGGAACGGCTGGTCGCAGCGATCGATCGGATCAGCCTTGAACGCAAGGTGGCCCCTACGCAGGGCATCTGGCGTGAGGCACTGGAAGAAGTCCTGGGACCGAGCGAACCGCGCTTGCTTTGACCGCTGCTTTGAGGGAAAATGGGGAACGATGTTTCAAGAGTTGACCCGCTATCTGGACTCGGTGGTCGCCCGCGATCCCAGCCCGCGCTCGCGTTGGGAAGTGCTGCTTTATCCTGGTGTCTGGGCCTTGGGCCTGCATAAGGTAGCGCACTGGCTGTTCGAAGCTGAGCTGTTTTTTCTCGCCCGGCTGGTCAATACCTTCAACCGTTTCATGACCGCGATCGACATCCACCCGGGTGCCAGGATCGGACGCAATTTCTTTATCGACCACGGTTTCGTCGTGATTGGCGAAACTGCGGAGATCGGCGATAACGTGACGATGTATCAGGGCAGTACATTGGGGGGCACCAATCCCACCAATGGGGTTGGCGGGAAACGTCATCCGACCATCGGAAACGACGTTATCGTCAGTCTCGGAGCGGCAATCCTTGGCCCGATCGAGGTTGGGGCCGGTGCCCGGATCGGAGCTAACGCTGTGGTAACGCGCGATGTTCCCGAAGGTGCCACGATGGTTGGAATTCCCGCCAAGCCAACCCTGGTCGAAGTGAAGCCCGAGACACAAAATTTCGTGCCCTATGGTACGCCATGCAGCGAACGGTTTGATCCGGCCACACAAAAGCTGGAAATTCTGCAGTGCGAAATCCAGGTGCTGCAAAAGCGGCTGGCTGAATTGCTTGCCGAACGCGAGGTCAAGACGGCGAAGCCGGTTTCCACGCGCAAGCGCAAGGCCGAAACGGCTTGAGCGCAACCATCACGCCCTTTCCGGTCTTGGGGCGGAATGCCCAGATCGGATTCCAGCGTGACGAATTGCAACGCATTCTCGATCTGTACGGACGCATGGTCGCCGCCGGAGAATGGCGGGATTACGCCATGGATTTTACGCACGATGCGGCAGTATTCTCTTGCTTTCGCCGTGCGGCCGAACGTCCGGCCGCGCGCATTGAAAAGCGCCCTGCGCTCCACGCCAAGCAGGGCATGTGGGCATTGTACGGCGAGGCAGGGCAGGTCCTCAAACGCGGGCACGAGCTGCCGGGCGTGCTATTCCCACTTGAGCGAAAATTGCTGAAAGTGGTTCACAGCTAGGGCGATCGCAGGTTCATTGCCCGAATCGGGCTGTTTTTCGCAGACTGTTTTCGGGATCGAGCGGGCATTCTCCCCTGGATTGAGGGGAGAATGCCCGAATTGATCAACGCATGAATACGATGAGCTGACTAGCCCAGGCCACCAATCTTGGCGAGCGCGGCCATGACCACCTGACTCTGTTCGCCACCCGACTGGGGGACGATCTCGCCAGCACGATCAATGATGGCATCCCAATTGGCTGCGATCCCTTCGGGGGTACGCTCGTCAACGGGCAGGGCCACGCCAGGGGTCAGCGTGATATAGGCCGCGTGATAGGCGCCTGCGCCGGCGCCGCAAATCATGTTGGTCGGGGCATCTTCACTGACCAGATAAAGCGCCATCGGCGCGACGTTTTCGGGCTTTAGCGCATTAAACAGCATTTCGGGCATGCCAAGGTCTTCGGTCATCCGGGTGCCCGCCACCGGGGCCAGCGTGTTGACCCGGACGTTGTACTTGGCACCTTCGAGAGCCAGCGTCTTGGTGAAGCCGGCCAAGCCGAGCTTGGCAGCACCGTAGTTGGCCTGACCGAAATTCCCGAACAGTCCGGTGCTGCTGGC
>JAFLDC010000354.1:396-3678 GCA_017302775.1 Sphingomonadales bacterium | reverse complement strand
GAACTGCTTGGCCTTGTCCGGCACGAAGCCTTTGAAACTGTTGACCGCCAGGTATTGCAGCATGGCAAAGGCATCGGGTCCGCGCACTTCCAGATCGACCATGTGATAGGACTGGTTGAACAGCACCGCGCTGTGCTGCCAGGCCCATTGCTCGGCCCGCCAGTTGGTGTATTCCGCCGGCACTCCGGGATAGACATTCGGCCCGGTCTGCTGGTTGCGCAGCATGTCCACCACATTGCTGCTACCGGCGATAATGCTTTCAAGGTTGTCGGCCATCGTCCTGTCCCTTTGTCTGAAACCCATGCGCCGAATTATCGGCGCCCGCGAGCTCCCTGCCATACTTTCGCGCTTATGAAAAGTTCGCGTTTATGAATTTTATGGTCGTGGAAGTTCACACAGTTCACAGGGTTCATCAGGCAGGATTAGCGCCGCCGTGGGGAGCAGGCTCCACTGCGGGAAGAAGACCGAAAGCTGCGCGGCGATAGACGTCCACGCGGGCCGCCCGCGCCTGCCGGTTGCAGGTCACTGCATTCAGCTCCGCCGGGGTGAGCGTGCGGACGCGGTCCTCCCATTCGGGCCACTCCGACCCGTCAGCACCCGGCCCCGTCAGCTGATCGGCCGCGATCGGCAGTGTTGCACCGCGCGCGGTGAGGCGGAACGCCTGGCCTTCCCAATCATCCGGCGCCGGCCAGTCGGTCAGCCAGCAACCGTGCTCCGCGTTCCACCAGGTGCTGCACGCGTCAATGCCAAGGTCGCGCATTTCGTCCATGTCGTCAGCATCATCCCCGTCCGTATCATCCGTGGGCGATACGCATGCTTCCGCTCCTTCGGCCATGGCTATCGGCGCAGCGCGCGCCGGGTCCAGCGCCTCCCCCCGCTCCGCGCGGTCCAACGCCGCCTCCCAGTCCCCGGCCACAGCCGCCATCACCTCTGGCGGCGGCGCCAGTCCCTGTTCGACCAGCACCTTGCGGTTTTGCGCAATCAGGCCCAGCAGCAGGCGGTTGTCATAATGCCGCACCTCGGCCACCACTTCGCCATGATAGACGAGCGGGCGCAATTCACCCTGCACCGCCCGGTCCCAGGCCAGATCGACCAGATGCTCTGCTGCCAGCAGCCGCGCCGCATCCCACGCCTGGGCAAAACCACGTGCATCGGCCCGGCGCCGCAGGGCATAGGCGCTCTCGCGGCTTAGCCCGACGGATCGTGCCGCCGCTGCCACCGATCCGGTGGAAGCCAGGTTTTCCAGAAAGGCCCGCTGCCGCGCCGGGGTCCACCCGTCGCCGCGCGGGCGCAGTGCAACCGGCGCGAAATCGGCGTCATCCGCAATGTGGGGATCGCTGCCTGGCGTGGCTGCGCCGTGCGGTGCGCCCGGCACCCGCTCCTCCGGCAAGCCGACTTCCCGCTCCGGCGCAATTCCCTCACGCCTGAATTGGCTGCTGGGCCGATACTCCATCTCCGGTCTCCTTGTGCAAAGGTAAACCGGCCATGTTGCAGATTTCGGCGGAGTAGGAAAACGCGCGCAGATGACGCGCATCCGCACCGCCACCGCCGCGGGCTTACCCCGTCAGCGGCGCGGTGCCGGCGCGATCACGGAATGATGTTCTCAAACGTCCCGCGGCTGCGCGCATCGTAAACGTAGTGGACCTTGCAGGTCAGTTTTTCCTGCTTGCAATAGATATCAACCGCCTTGCGCGCTCTGGCTTCGTCGCGTTCAGCCAGAAAGCGTTCCCCGTCCGAAGTCTTGAACGCGATAACCACGCCATTGCCCGTCGTGATCCCGACCCCGCACGGCTTGTTGTTGTTGCTGCGCAGTTTGCAGGAGTTCATCGCCACATCCTGGGCCTGTTTGGCGCTGGCATAGCCGCTCGCGATCCAGCCCCGGCCATCATAGGCATCGCCGGCAAGCCAGGATACAGCCGCATACTGATTGCGGACAGTCGCCAGATCGTTCGGCCCGCGGATGTTAGGACCTGTTTTTGAACGATTTTTGCGGAACTCACTGTTGGCGTGATAGATCGAGGTGTCAATGCACCCCAATTGATAGCTCTTGCACCAATCGCCCAGCTGCGATTTGATCTTGCCCTTGTTCTGATCCACGATCCACAAGACTTCGCCGTTGACCGTGCGCGCCGCGCCAATATAGCCGCTGCCTTGCCAGATTGCATTGCAGCCGCCGCCCATCACTTCGTTGCACTTGTTCCTTGCGGCATACATCGCCGAATAGGCATCGGGATACATTGCGGCGATCCAGTAATCGTTCGCCTCGGGGTGAACCGCAATTGCCAGGTAGGGGGCCGGCCGGGGGGGTGCGGGCGGCACGTTTCTTGCCGCCGCGTCGCGCTCCCACTGCGCCATAAGATTGGGCCCCGGTACAATCACGGCGCAGCCGCGATTATCGGAACTGTCCGAAGTACATTGCTGCGCGCTGACCGGTGCCGATGTCAGTGCCAACATACCGGCACCAAGCGCCGCTACTCCCGTGCCCGCCGTCGCAACCGCCGCCAGCCCGCCATGCTTGTACAATTTCATGTTTGCCCTCCAGATCGCCAGACCGGTAAACATGCGACCCACCGGTTGATCCGGAACTATCCCGCAAGGGGCTGAACCGCCGCTTAATGTGCGGCAGTGGGCCGTGGCGTCAGTGCACGGGCTGTATGCCAGCGCCCGCTCAGCATCCCCAGCTGCAAGACAGGGTCGCACCGCCGTTGATGCTGGTGATCGCCATCGATCCCCCGCAGGCATCGTCGGTCAGCTCCTTGTAGTCAGGCTCCTTCGGCGCTGCGAAGCCCAGCCGTGACAGCGTCTTGAGCACCTTGTCCGGGCTTTCGACGAAGTTGACCGTGCGGGTATAGCCGCCATCGGATTCGGGCACGATCGTGGTCGTCGTGGTCAACCGGCTGAGCTTCAGCCCATGCCAGGTGGTGTTGGCCGGAAACCGCACCGATGCGCTGCGGGTTTCGATCCCTTCGGCGTCGGTGGTCTTCTTGGCTTCGATAGCCAGCGGCTTTTCGAAGCCGCCCAGCGTCACCGTCATCCCCCTGCCGCTGCCCAGTTCCCCGGCGGCGTCGAGTTTTTTGTAAACCGTTTCGAGCGTCTGCGCCGCCTGGCAATTGTTGGCGGCGGCGAAGGTCAGCGAACCATCAAGCGCCACCGGCGGCGGTGCTTCCTCGGTGGGCGTGGCGCCAATCACCTTGTCCCCGGGGCGTTTGGTCACCGGGATCGGTTCGCCGGTCAGCATCGATTCATCGACAGCGCTTTCGCCTTCGGCAACGGAACCATCGA
>JAFLDC010000354.1:0-386 GCA_017302775.1 Sphingomonadales bacterium | reverse complement strand
GATGGCCACGGCGGCATCGGTCGCCTCGGCCGCGCCGGACAATTGCGGATCGGGGCCGCCGCTGCCCAGCGACGATCCGAACCACGCCGCACCGGCCAGCACCGCGAGCGCGGCGGGCACGGCCACCAGCACCCATTTGGGCACCCCGCCGGACCGGGCCGGTTCTTCGTCAGCTGGCTCCCACGCTGGCGCGGCGGCGACCGGTTCAGGCGTATAGGCTGGCGGCACCGGGGCCACGACTGGCGGCGGTGGCGGCGGTGGCGGCGGTGGGGAGGCAGGCTGGTTCGATGCGGCCAACAGCCGCGCTTTCTGGGCGGCGAATTCCTCGTCGGTCAAGGCTCCGGCCTTGTGCAACTGGGTCAGCCGTTCAAGTTGTTCAATCCAGT
>JAFLDC010000353.1 GCA_017302775.1 Sphingomonadales bacterium | reverse complement strand
GGGGCCGGCGCACGCCGTATTTCCTGGTCGGGGCGCTGATGTGCAGTGCCGGCCTGCTGCTGATGCCATTCTCGCAAAGCCTGCTGATGGCTTTTTCGATCCTGTTTCTGCTCGACGTCGGCAACAACGTAACGATGGAGCCGTACCGCGCCTATGTGAATGACCGCCTGCGCGAGGAACAGCGCGGCTTTGGCTTTCTGTCGCAGAGTGGGTTCACAGGCCTCGCGCAATGTCTGGCCTATGCCAGCCCGTTCCTGCTGGTCAGTCTGTTCGGTGTCTCCAAGGTGGCGGAGCCCGGGGTGATCCCGGACTATACCCGCCTGGCGTTCTTCATCGGCGCGGCCTTGTCGATCACAACGATTCTGTGGTCGATCCTGCGCGTTCCAGAGCTGCCTTTGTCGGATCAGGAGAAAGCCCGGATCGCCGCGCTGCCTACCGGTTTCAAATCGACTTTCACCGAAATCTTTATGGCGATGCGCGAGATGCCCGCGGCGATGCGGACAATGGCATGGATGAGCCTGTTCCAGTGGTACGCGATGTGTTGCTATTGGGCTTACCGGGTTCCATCAATCTCGATGGCGCTGTTTGGTACATCGGACGGGAGCACCGCCCAATTTCGCGAGGCGGATTTGCTCGCCGGGCCAATGGGCGCATTCTACAATGCCGTTGCCTTTGTCGCGGCGTTTTCGATGGCACCGCTTGCGCGCAAGTTCGGCGCGGTCCGGCTTCACACCGTTTGCCTGGTGCTGACGGGCTGCGCGATGATCGCCATGCCGATGATGAACAGCGAGCCGCCGATGTGGCTGATGATGGGGATCATGGGTTTGGGCTGGGGTTCGATCATGGGCAATCCCTACATCATTCTGGCCAATGCCATTCCGGCGGAACGGACCGGCGTCTACATGGGCATTTTCAACATGATGATCTGCGCGCCGATGCTCGTTTTCGCCGGCACGATGACTTTCATCTACGAGCCGCTGCTGGGCGGCGATCCGCGCAATGCCCTGGCTTTCGGCGGGGTGCTGATGTTGTGCGCTGCGGTTGCGGTCACACGGATCAGGGACGGCGGAAAATCATTGCCCACTGAGACAGCGCGGGCCTGATGGCTGCAATGCTTGCCTGCCTGCACAGCGCCGAGGCCAGCCTCGTGCTTGAATGTGTGCCTGATCGCCCGCCCTTGTGGCGACATCTCGGCGCGCGCGTCGATCCGGGTGATCTGGCCCCCCTGGCCGATCAACGCACCCCCGCCTCGTTCTCGCTCGACAGAGATGTGCCTTTCAGCACCTGCCCGCCCAGCGGACTGGGCTGGTTCGGGCCGGCCGCCGTTACAATCCGGCGCGGCGGGCTGGGCGTCGCCACGGAATTTGCGCAGGTTGACCTCCGCCAAAGCGAGACGGCAATCCATATCGTGCTGTCTGACGCGCTGGCGGGCATAGAACTGCATCAAACCGTCACCCTCTTGGATGGCGGCGCGTTCCGGTTCGACGCCGCGGTGGTCAATAGGGGAAGCGAACCGATCGAGGTGGCATGGCTGGCCGGCGCCATGGTGCCCCTTCCCGCCACAAGCGCGCGGTTGCTTTCCTGGCGCGGCAGACACAATGCCGAATTGATTGAGCAGACAGAGGCGATGCCGCAGCAATGCTGGCGGCGCGAAGGGCGGCGTGGCATTTCCGGGCATGGCGGCGTGCCGGGCGTGGTCGTGCTGGATGATGGAGCAACGCATCACTGCGGACTGACGCTGGCGCTCCAGCTGGCGTGGTCCGGCGATGCCGCGGTGTCGGTGGAACGCGATGATGAAGGCTTCTGGGTGCTCAGCGCCGGGGCCATTGCCAAGCCCGGCGAAGCGGTGCTGCCGCCAGCGGGCAGACTGGATGCGCCGCCTGCCATAGTGGCGATCTCCACCAGCGGGCGCAACGGCGCCATGGCTCAGCATCACGCCGCGGTTCGGGCTCTGCTGAACTGGCCCGATGGAGTGACGCGCCCCCGCCCGGTTCACCTCAATTCGTGGGAGGCATGCTACTTTGACCATGATGAAGCCCGGATCATGGCGCTGGCCGAGGCTGGTGCTGCCATCGGGGTGGAGCGGTTCGTGCTGGACGATGGCTGGTTCCATCGCCGCGCCAGTGACAATGCTGGTCTGGGTGACTGGCATGCCGATCCAGTCAAGTACCCGCACGGCCTTGCCCCGCTGGCCGAACGGATAACCGCGCTGGGGATGCAGTTTGGTCTGTGGGTGGAACCGGAGATGGTCAACCCGGACAGTGATCTCTACCGTGCCAACCCGGCCTGGGCCTTGCATGTGCCGGGGCACGTGCCGGGCCGCGGCAGACCCACCGCGCGCAATCAGCTGGTGTTGAATCTGGCGCTGGCGGAGGTACGCGATTACCTGTTCGATGCGCTTGATCAGTTGCTGGGTTCGGCGCCGATCGCTTACCTCAAGTGGGATCACAACCGCGATCTGGCGCCTGCTGGCGGCTATGCCCAGGTGTGCGGCCTTTATGACCTGCTCACCCGTCTGCGCGCCGCCCATCCGCAAGTCGAGATCGAAGGCTGTGCCGGAGGCGGCGGCCGCTCAGACGCGGGTATGGCGCCATATGTCCATCGTTTCTGGACCAGCGACAATATCGATGGCGTCAGCAGGGTACCGATGCAGCGCGGATTCCTTTCCTTCCTTCCGCCCGAACTGATGGGCGCCCATGTCGGGGCCAGCCCGGCCCACGCAACAGGGCGCAGCCAATCGCTGGGCTTTCGCGCGGCGGTTGCGCTACCCGGACATTTCGGGGTCGAACTGGACCCGCGGCAACTGCCCGCAGACGAGCGGGCCGAACTGGCCGACTGGATTGGATTCTACAAGCGGTGGCGGCACTTGCTTCACGGCAATTCAACCTGGTTGGGCGAAGCGGCAGACGGGCTGGTGTGGCAAGCCGCCGGCACGGCCAGCGAGTTCCTGCTGTTCGTCATCCGTACGGCGCCGGCGCAGGATCGCCGGCCACAGGCGCTGCGGCTGCCATTCCTTGCCAGTCACGCTGCTTGCGCACTTTCCTTGCTGCGGATTGCCGGCGGGCAGGCGGGCCATGCGGCACACCATCCCGCGGTCTTCGATGCGCGATCCTCGTGGACGGGATCCTGGCTGGCAAATGCCGGCCTGCCTCTCCCCCCGCTAAAGGCAGAAAGCGTCGCCATCTTTCATGGACAAGCTGCGTCATGAATTCCGCGTTGACATCCGTGCAGTCACGTCACCCAAAAGCGCAAAGGACCGGCGCGCAAGCTGCCGGAGTACGACCATGAACAGCCTCTACCCCGTTCCAGCCGACAGCATCGTTGCAACATCGTCCTGGCGCCCGGCCAGCATCAGCAATGGCGCCCAGATCGCCCTTATCGAGGCCAGCGATGCTATCCCGATCCTGCCTGATCTGGATTTATGGGATAGCTGGCCGCTTGCTCACGAAGACGGCAGGACTGCCACGCCTGGCGGTCGTCAGTATTGGTTCTTCCTGTCATCCCCGCGCTATCCCGATCCGGGCCAGCGCCACGACGCTGCGCGGATCCGGTTGGCCTCGCTGGGTGCGGACGGCTGGCGTGACCACGGCAATGCCTTGGCGGATGGGGTAAACCCTGGAACCCGGGAATGGGCGGGATCGGCAGTGCTCCACGGCGATGGCCTGACCGTGACCCTGTTTTTCACCGCGAC
>JAFLDC010000352.1 GCA_017302775.1 Sphingomonadales bacterium | reverse complement strand
GTTCAATGCCATCGGCAAGACCGGCTTCGACGGACCATGCAGCTTCAGTGCCGCTTGGCGCGCCAGCGACGCGAACCGTTGTCAGAGTGGCCTTCTGATCAGCGGGCATGGTGGTGCGATATTTGTCGTAACGCCACCCCCGCAGCCGCGCACCAAGAAGAACCGAGGCGACTTCCGATGCCGAGAGTCCGGCCCCCGCGAAATCGATCGTCACGGTGTTTTCACCCGAGGCAAGGTACTTGGCAGTGATTGCCGCTCCGGCCTTTTCGAGCGCAGCGCCGCGATCCTGGGCGTTAGGAGCGCCGGCACCCGCTATCGCGATCCGCGCCACAACCCCATCGCGACTGACAAACGTTTCATGCAACTGCCCGGCCTTGCCGCCAAAACGACTGGCCTTGGCGCCTTCCACAACGACACTTTCAAGCGAGGCCGGAAACTGGTCATGATTGACCACATAAGCGATCGGGCTGGTAGTGGGCAGCAAAGGGCCGGAAACGAATTCGATCTTCATGTGGGCTCCCAAGGGAATTGCGGGCTTTGTGACAAAGCGTCGGCGCATGATGTTGGCGTGGATTGCAGTTAGGCGCGGGCGGTGCGATAGGCAAGCCATGCTCCTGCCCCTGCGGTCTCTTTTGCCGCCCCCATTTTTGCGTCCTGCCATGGCGAAAGCCGGAGCCGCTGTACTTGCGCTCGCCGCGCTGGGGTGCCCGCTGGCCGCCGAAGCGCAGGAGAGGCCTGCGGCTGACGACCCCGGGCAACCGCTTGCCCAGACCCCCGACCCAGCAGACAGGATCGACTTTGAGGCCGATGGCGCGAGCTATGACAACGACGACGAACTGATTGCGGTATATGGTAACGTTGTCCTGCGCCGCGGCGATCAGTCGGTCCGCGCCGACAGGATCGTCTGGCACCGCAAGACCGGACAAATCATCGCTGAAGGCAATATCCGGTTGGTCGATGCTGACGGCAATCAACTGTTCACTGACCGGCTCGAACTGAATGATGAGCTCAAGGCCGGTGCGATGCAGAACATGCTGCTGGCACTGCGCGAAGGCGGTCGGCTTGCCGCGATGCAAGGCGAGCGTATGGCCGACGGCCGAATATTGCTGCACAATGCGGCTTACACCGCTTGCGCTGTAGAAGATGACAAGGGTTGCCCGCGGAAGCCCAGTTGGCGGATCAACGCCAAGCGCGTGATCTACGATCCCGACAAGAAGACGGTCCGCTTTGAAGGGGCACGGCCGGAAATCTTCGGCCTCAAGCTTCCCCCACTACCGGGAATTCAGGTCGCCACCGATGGCAGGCCGATTTCGGGACTGTTGATTCCGGATGTGCAGCTCTCCGCATCGAACGGCGTCCAGATCTCTGACACCTGGTATCAGCGGCTGGGAGACAACCGCGATCTGGCGGTAACCGGTTATGTTTTCACCGACGTTTTACCCATGATCTCTGCCCAGTATCGTCAGCTGGACAGCAAGGGTGCCTTTCAGGCAACCGGCTATGTCACGCGGTCGTCACGTATCCCGATCGGCAGTCCGGTCACAACTGGCGCGACGGATTTCCGCGGCTACTTCTATGCCAACGGACGCTATCAGTTCACCCCGGCCTGGAGTATGACCTTTTCCGGGCGAGTGGCATCTGACCGCACATTTTTACGCCGGTATGATATCAGCCGTGATGACCGGTTGCGTTCGACTGTGCAGTTGGAACGGATCGAACCCGACAGCTATTTCTCCTTGGCAGGATGGGCTACGCAAACCCTGCGGGTTGGGGATACACAAGGGCAGGTGCCGGTGGCCCTGCCCGAGATCGACTACCGCCGTCGGCTGGCTGACCCACTGCTCGGCGGGCGTGTGCAGTTGCAGTTCAACAGCCTCGCAATTACGCGAACGTCCGGACAAGACACCCAGCGCGCCTTCGCCAGTGCACGGTGGGATCTACGCCGGTTGACTCCCTGGGGACAGGAATTGACCGTTACCGCACTTGCGCGCGGCGACGTTTATCATTCTGATGAGAACGCACTGACCTCCACCGCTTCGTATCGTGGCAATCCAGGCTGGCAAACCCGCGCGCTGGCCAGTCTGGCGGTTGATGTGAAATGGCCGTTGGTGGGGGAAGCGTTTGGCGGCACACAAGTGCTGACCCCGCGCTTCCAGGTCGTGGCGAGCCCGACATTGCGCAATCTCGCCGTGCCGAATGAGGATGCCCGCGCGATTGATCTTGAGGATTCGAACCTGTTCGCGCTCAACCGCTTCCCCGGTTATGACCGGATCGAGGACGGCGTACGCTTCACTTACGGGATCGACTGGCAGTTCGAGCGCCCCGGCCTGCGGATCAACACTACAATCGGGCAGTCCTATCGCCTTTCCAGCAATCCCACGCTCCTACCCGATGGAACCGGGCTTTCTGAGCGCACATCCGATATTGTTGGACGGACAGAAGTGCGGTTTGGCGACGTGGTGAAGATCACGCACAGGTTCCGGCTGGACAAGGACAACCTCGCTGTCCGCCGCAATGAATTCGACGCGGCAGTGGGCACCCAGGGCACTTACCTTGAAGTCGGATACTTGCGCCTCAATCGCGATGTCGGTGGCGGCATTGAGGATTTGAAGGACCGTGAGGAGTTGCGCCTGGCGGGTCGCATCAGCTTTGCCAGAAACTGGTCCGTGTTCGGTTCAGGTGTTTTTGACCTCACCGGTATCAGCGATGATCCCGGTCTGACCGGGGTCGACGGTTATCAGCCGCTACGCACGCGGCTCGGCCTGGCTTATGAGGATGACTGCCTGGAAATCGACGTCACCTGGCGGCGCGACTATGTCGCTACCGGCGATGCGCAGCGCGGTAATACATTTCAGATTCACATAGCAGTGAAGAACCTTGGGTTCTGAGCATTGGCAGGCTGGTGCAAACCGGCTATCCGGCCTTGCTCAGCCAAGGTTAAGCCATCCAGCGGCATTGGCCTGGGCAAGTGTAGCGCGGATTGACCGCGCTGAAATTGGGAATTTATCACGGTGACACGCCCCTTGCGCTTCCGTTCTACCGCTCTCCTTTCCATGGCAGCCATCACGCTGGCCCTGCCGGTTGCGGCCCCGGCCCAGGATGCGCCCGCGCCGCGCGGAGAGCT
Source organism: Sphingomonadales bacterium (assembly GCA_017302775.1). The sequence continues at coordinate 579 of JAFLDC010000352.1, read as the reverse complement.
CTCGCTGCCGGAAAATCCGGTGATATTTGGCAAGAACGACCCGAACCATCGCACCGCCACCGTGATCATCAACGGCGAAGTGATTACCGGAACGGACATTGATCAACGCATCGCGCTGGTTGTTGCCGCCAGTGGCGGCAAGATCGGTCCGGAAGAACTGGAACGGCTACGGCTGCAGGTACTGCGGAACCTGATGGACGAAACGCTGCAGATTCAAGAAGCTCGTGCGCAGGATATGGCGGTTGAGGATGCCGAGGTTGACGCGAGCTATGAGCGGATCGCACGCCAGAACTTCGGGCAAGACCCCAAGGCGCTTGACGCCTATCTTGTAAAGATCGGCTCTTCTCCTGCCTCGCTCAAGCGCCAGATCCGCGGCGAACTGTCGTGGCAGCGGTTGCTGCGCCGCAATGTTACGCCCTTTGTCAGCGTGTCTGACGATGAAGTGCGTGAAGTCGTCAATCGTCAGGAAGCCGCACGCGGCAGTGACGAGTTTCGGGTTGGGGAGATTTTTCTCTCGGCCAATAGCGAGAACCGCGAAGCTGTCCTTCAAAACGCCATGCGGATCGTCGAGCAGTTGCA
>JAFLDC010000351.1 GCA_017302775.1 Sphingomonadales bacterium | reverse complement strand
TATTCGGCGAGGTGGGCTGGATAGTATGCAAACCTGCAAGATGCTGCAGAACCTGGCCATGGTGTTGAATGAAGCCAATCGCCATGCGGAAGGCTTGGTCATGGTTGACCACGCGGCAAAGATACTGGAGACGCTGGAAATTCCCGCCGGAAGCTACTTTGTGGCACGCAATCACCGCCTGCGCGCGGGCATGCTGGTTGGCCTGCAGCGTTGGCCGGAAGCCTTGCGCGAGTTCGATCTGATTGCCCGAAAATTGTCGGATGATCCCCAGTTGGCTGAAGTGCTTGGAGCGCCGAATCCTGGCTGGATCCGCAGCTTGCTTGCACTCGGACGACACGAGGAAGCGTTAAAGCGGGCTGAAATAATGGTTCGCGACTATCTTCAGCGCATGGGGCCCGATGCCTACGAGACGGCGGAAGCACAGGGTTATCGTGGGGTGGCACTCGCCGCGCTTGGCAGAGATGAAGAGTCCTTGGCTGCTTTGCGGGAATCGCTGGGCTTCCTGATTCCGGCTGTTTCCGAACAGCAGGAGAGAACCGGTCGTCGCTTCGCGCGGCTCGGCTTTATTGTCGATCACTATCTGGCATTGTTGTCGCGAATCAGAGGAACCGCTATCGAGCGACGCTCGCGAATAAACGCAGTTGACGAAGCTTTTCGCGTGGCCGACGCAGTTCGCGGGCGAGCTGTTCAGCATGCCATGGCTGCCTCCGCCGCGAGAGCTGCAAGCGGTTCGCCCGAATTGGCGGAATTGGTACGCCGGGGGCAGGATCTCCGGCAAGAGCGCGACGCGCTTTTTGTCTTGCTAGCCGATTTGATGTCTCGACCGCAAAGCCAGTTGACGCCACAAATCACGATCGAACTGCGCAAGCGCGCTGGCGAACTTGAGCGTCAGCAACGTTCGGTTGGCGCCGAAATTTCCGCCCGCTTTCCGGATTATGCGGATTTGATGACACCAAAGCCGGCCGGCATTGCCGATATCCAGGCAGTGCTCAAGCCCGGAGAAGCGATGATATCCATTCTCTCGAATGACCAGCAGGCCTTTGTCTGGGCGATTCCGGCAAGTGGCCCGGCATCTTTTTCTGCGGTTCCGATGGGTCGGAAGGAGATTGCTCAACTGGTCGAGCGGGTGCGCGCTGCGGTTGACCCGGGAAGCAGCTTGGAACTCGGCAATTTGCCGGTATTTGATGGTGCTGCCGCATATCGCTTGTATGCACAGTTGCTTGAACCAGTTCGCGCAGGCTGGGATGGGGCGCAGCATTTGATGGTGACTACCGGAGGAAGATTGTCGCGTTTGCCTTTTGCGCTCTTGCTGACGTCTCCACCGCCGTCTATTGCGGATAAGCAAAAGCAGGGTGGTTATGGCGACTGGCCGTGGTTGATTCGCAAATCGGCGATCAGCCAGTTGCCGGCAGCCTCGTCCCTGCTCACCTTGCGTCGGATGCCTCCCGGTGCGCAGGATCGTTTGCCTTTTGCCGGTTTTGGCGATCCGGATTTTGGTGGTGCTGCTGGGGCGGGCGGGCGATCGCGAGGTTTGCGCAGTTTGCCGGTCGGCATCGCGAACGCACGGCAGGCGCAACTGGATTACAGCCAGATTGCACCGTTGCCGGAAACCCGGGACGAAATACTGGCGCTGGCCGAGGTGATGCATGCTGATCAGCGACGAGATGTCTATCTGGGAGCGCAAGCGAGTCGAGAGCGTGTGATGCAGTCAGATCTCGTCAAGCGGAGGGTGATCGCGTTTGCCACGCATGGGTTGCTTCCCGGCGAGTTTCCGGGGGTCGATCAGCCTGCATTGGCACTCTCCAATCCGGGTGGGGGGAAACATGGCTTGTTGACGCTCGATGATATTCTCGGGCTTAAACTCGATGCGGACTGGGTGGTTTTGTCCGCGTGCAATTCGGCTGCTGGTGGTGAGCAGGGTGGGGAAGCGCTATCTGGTCTGGGGCGCGGTTTTTTCTTTGCTGGAAGCCGTGCGCTATTGGTGACCCACTGGCCGGTCGAAACACATTCGGCAAAGAAACTAGTAGTCGGAGTTTTCGCCGGGCTGTCGAAGGCGCCGGAGATGGGGCGTGCCGAAGCACTGCGGCGCTCGATTTTGCGATTGATGCAGGAAAAGGATGGAGACATGTCCTATGACCATCCGCTATTCTGGGCGCCATACGCATTGGTTGGTGATGGCGGACGGTAGCGATGGCTGGGTTGAATCCCTGTCGGAGGATGTTGATGGTGTTTCAGGTTGCCGGTTCTTGACGGGCGCTGGGGGGCTGACGGGGCATGAATTCGCTGAAAAGCCGGCGTAAATTGCAACTCGGTGGAGGTTTGCTGATCCTGCTGTTGATGGCGCTGGGCGAGTTGTTCTGGCACGGGGCATTGCTGGCGCGGGTCGAAGTGATCTATCAGGATCTCTGGGTGCGTCTTGGAACGGAGCGCCCGGTTAAGCATGTTGCCTTGGTGGAACTCGATGAAGCGGCGCTGCAGAGTTATCCCGATGACCCCCTGGTGTTCTGGACCCCCCAGTTTGCGCGCGCGATCGCGGTTTTGCGGCAGGCCGGCGTTCGGGTGATCGGCCTCGATTTTCATTTCAGCGTCAGCCCGGAACAATGGATGGCCAAGGTGGCCGGGCCGGGGAGTCGTGCGGCGCGTGCGCACGATCAGGCGTTTCGTCGCGAACTGTCCAGCGGCAAGGTCGTGCTCGCCGGCATGCAGCCGGGGGAGGAAGCCTTTCTGCCGGCACCCGACTATCTGGTGGTGCTTCCCGGTTTCGATGTGCGCGCGCATGTTGGTGCGGCAGACCTCGTCGGCGACCCCGATGGCGCCTTGCGCAGGATGTCTGCGTTGGCGCCAGGTGCAATGCAGACCAAGGAGCCGGCGGTGCGTCTGCTGAGTTTGCCAATGCTGCTAGCGATACGCGCCAGCGGGCAGGATCCCGGGGCGCATGCGTGGAATTTTGGCGGACGGCAATTGCGTGCGGACGATGTGCCCTGGCGGATGGCCTGGTCCGGGCCGCCGATGACTGTCGAGCGTTTGTCGATGAAGGCGCTGCTTGCTGAGGATGCGCCGAACAACCCGCAGATTCGGGCGCTGGCAGGTAAAGTCGTGGTGATCGGCCCGGCCTATATTGGCGCAAACGATCTTCACCTGACCCCTTATGGTTACGGCCTGTTCCAGGCCCGGTTGATGAGTGGCGCCGAAGTGCATGCACAGAGCGTCGAGGCCTTGTTGTCCGGCCGTTTTGTCGACGAAGTGCCGCAATGGGCGCGGATGGCGGCAACCCTGCTGGTGCTGGCCATCGGTCTGGCGGTCTGGCGATTTCGCCCCCCCTTGCAGGGGCTGTTGGCTTTGGTGGTGCTGGTTCTGCTGTTGGCTGTGTTCGCTGCCTGGCTGTATCCGCGTGGGTGGGTTTTGCCGGTGGCGCAAATGCAACTGGCGACGCTGCTCCTGTTTCTGGGGATGTATGGCCTGCGCTTCAGCCTGGGGGAACGGGAACGCAACCGGGTGCGGGCGATGTTTTCGCGCTATGTCTCCGATAGCGTGGTTCAGGCCCTGCTGGCTTCACCGGACATGCCCCGGCTTGGCGGACAAGCCGCCGAATTGACCGTGCTGTTTTCCGATATTCGCAATTTCACCACGCTTTCCGAGCGGCTGCAGCCGGAAGAGGTGGT
>JAFLDC010000350.1:710-3737 GCA_017302775.1 Sphingomonadales bacterium | reverse complement strand
AAGCTCATCGGGCCGTGGTTCATCAAAGCTCGACTTCAGAAACCCAACGTGGCGACGGTTGAACAGAAGTTCCCGGATGAGTGCGAGAAGATCTCGGACAGCGCATCGAAGGTCAATCGCTATTTCGAAGGTGCAGGGCACAGTGAGTCCTTCGAGAAGGCGGTTCTTGAACTGGTGGGTCGATTGCCGCCGGCGTTGGGTCAGCGCATCAAAGACTTGGCTGGCTACACGGTAGGTACCAAACGCGTCTTCAGCGCGATCCACTCGTCGGACGGCGACTTCCCTTACTACATTAAGAAAGATGCCGCGGCCCCGCATCGCCTTGGGATCGAGAGTTTCGTGAACGAGTTGAAGCGCTTACCCGCCGAGGAACCCGCGTTCGAGATCGATCGCGCGGCCGTTGCAGGCAAGTTAATGCTCTACCTCTGGGATAACGTCTTTGACCGCGACAAATCCCCTTTGGCGGCGCTGCTAGGCATCGAGCCCCGATTGCTGCGTACGTTTGGCCAGTTTACCGATCAGGCCGACGCCTTCATCGAACGCGTTTGTGCGCGGGCACTGCCCCAATCGCCCGTGCCAGGCGCAACGGGGGGCTTCGAGGGCATAGCTGTCCTCACGACGGACAGCCCGGCCTCCTGACATGCGGCTGGACAACGTCCGCGTTGTAAGCGCGGAGCGCGGAGTGGGATTGTTCTTGCGCCAAGACGGCGGCTACGATCTACGCGTCCCGCATGGACTTGAGCAGTCATCGGCGCAGGATGCGCTGGCGCTGCTCTTCAAGACCTTCGTCGTGTTCCGACGCAGCCAGTTGGCGATAGCGCATCTTGAGGCGCGAGACGGTGTGGAACACCGCAGCGACGGTCGAGACACGGGAGGGCACGGCGTTTCCTTCTACGATGCACTGGCACTCGACGAACTCTTCGACCGCGTCGACCCCCGCGGCGTGCTGTCGCTGAACGAATGCCCGGCACGCCTTGATCAGGAGATGCCCAAGCGCATCGATCGCCATCTGCATCTGGCCCTTTTTGACGATCGCGGTGCGGCCCACTTTGACCGCGTCCCCGGCACGCGACGCGTCGCCCGGCACAGCCAGACTGACATCGTCGGCCTGTATTGCGTACTCGCTCTGGATTTCTACCGCAACTTCCTGGCCGTTGATCCGCGCTGCGGCTGGGGCGCATTCGCCGCTGAGGCCGAGGCCCTGGCGCAGGATTTTCGTCACCGTCACCTGACACAGCAGGACTCGCTGTTCCAGTCGGACACCGCGGCGAGCGAACGCTCGCGGGAACAGTTCAGGTATTTGCTCGCCCAGATTGATCGCGCATCGCCGGTGCGAGACGCCCAATATCGGCGTATTCACGACGCGCTGCACCGATACTTGCATGCAGGACTGACGACAGCGAACAAGGCAGGTCAGGTGTGGGGGGTACGTGATTTCTGGGCGGTATGGGAGTCGATCTGTCTGCACCACGCGATGCTTGCGGACGACGACACCGAGGGGCTGTCTTCCATATGGACCTGCGATCACGCCCATCTGCCGCGCGGCCTCGCGGGCCAGCAACTCGAAAGGGACTGGGCCCGACGCCGAGAACGTGTATTCGTCCGCAATGAAATAGAACGCCGGCCCGATCTTGTCCGCAGACGCGGTCAAACTTGGACGGTCGTTGATTTCAAGTACTACGCCGAACCGCACGAACGGCGCCCCAAGTGGGTCGAGGACGCGACGCTGGCAAAGGCGGAGCGGGACTTTCTTAATCTGGAGCTCTACGGCCTGATGCTGCAGGTGCATTTACTGGCCGATCCGCAGCATGCGGGCGACCGCATTGCGCTGGAGATGTGGCTGCCCGGTTCAAACGACACCCTGGCGCCGATGAAAGGCATGCCGGCCTGGAATCCGCCGCTCACGATCCGGCGGGTTGAGATGCGCTCAGCACTGGAGCGCTACAGCAGCCTGTATGGTCGTTGAGTTGGAGGGCAACAGCACTCGACAGCAGTCTCTTGCCTTTCCGTTCGCAAGTTGCAGCGCATCGGATTCAACCCAATCGGCGCTTACTGCGGCAGTTCGCCGGACAGGACAAACGGCGTTGAAACACCATCGCACAGCACAAGCCAAGCATCCATCGCCAACCACAAGAATCCACGCATTTCAACCCCCGCCGACGCCCCCAAGGTCGGCGCAGTACTCAAATCTTGCTTGCGCTGAAATGGCTCCATCGGTTCGACGAACTGAACTTTTGAGGAGCACTTCATGCAGAGCCAAACCAACCCGACCCAACCTGGAGCGGTGACGCCAACCGCGTCGCCGACCTCCCACGCGCATTCCCACATGGCGTCTGCCGGCGGCGCCACACTCCGGCGCCTGACGACGGAACAATTCGCAGCGGGTTTGGGACTCGCAGCGCAATCGATCCGCAAGCGCTTCTGCCAGACCGGTTCGTATTACGGCATCGTTCCGCTCAAGCTGCCCAACGGTCGCCTGATGTGGCCCGCTGGCGCCCTCGAAGCACTAATGGAGCCTTCCGGTGGGCTGTAACCTTGCGCGTTTTGATCCTGTCCCTTGCCAGTCCTTGGGGCGCGCGGACAATCACGCCAATGGACGCCCTCCCAGAACGGTCGATGATCGGCCCCCTTCCCGAGACTCTAAAGAAGAAGTTCTCAATCAAACGCTATGCGTGCTGCGCAGACTGGACCGCGGAGGATTGGCTCCAGGCGCTTTCTGCGCGCGCCCTGTTTCGACTGAAGCTCCACAGTTCAAAAGACAGGGCTTCGGCGGAAACGATGACGTCAGCCGTCTTTGCCCTGATCCCCGAACTGCGCGAGACCTTGTTGAGGGAAGCTGAAGCGCGGCTCGCTGACCCGCTGATGGATCTCGCGAACCCGCAGCCGATCCCGCATATACCGCGCTCGCTGGCAGTGCGGGACTTCGTTGCAAGCGATCTGTACTTTGTTAACAAGAGCTTGCAAGGACTCGACTGGGAGGTCTGCCAAGACGTCGTGGTCAGGAGCTTTGCGTGGTCCGACCCCGCC
>JAFLDC010000350.1:0-700 GCA_017302775.1 Sphingomonadales bacterium | reverse complement strand
CAATCTTTGCCACTCGGATCAGTTGATTCTTGAGGAGTTTTCGCTCTGGCTGCAGAAGGTGCGTACGCGTACCGGCGTCGTAGCGACCAAGGAGAACGAGACCTACCTCACGGAGGAAGTCTTCCGGACGTGGCACGAGCGGCATCTGCTTGCCTACCTCGATATCGCCTTCTGGGCCAGGCTCTCCGAAACTCAACTTGGCAACGAACGAATCGGCGCAGCGCTCTATGGACCGACGGCGGAAACCAAAAAGCGCATGGAGAAGAACGCCAAAGAAGCGCTGCGTTTGATCAGCAAGCACAATCTGGAAGCCCTGACGAAACTGGTGATGCGTCGCAGGGCGATGGGCTAGCGCGGGCCGACCAAGAGAAATCGCAAGAAGAGCGACATGCAATTGAATGCGTACTTTCAGCACTACGTGGATCGAGGCAAGGACATCTTCGTCGTCGATGACCATCACAAAGCACTTGCCGCCTGGGCATTGGTGCGTCGGAAGCTGCCGCGAGCGCCGAATCTGATTACGCTCGACCACCACCCTGACACGTACGAGGCCTTCTTGGGGCACGCTCACTGGGAAGCCCACGAGGGTCACGTGTCTGATCAGGAAGCCTTCCGACTCAGCCTGGTCGCCCAGATTGATTGGCAGAGCGATGCGTCCATCGCTGATGCGATCAAGCACCTCAAGTACGATGAGCACATC
>JAFLDC010000035.1:7264-12580 GCA_017302775.1 Sphingomonadales bacterium | reverse complement strand
GAAGGCACGGGTGATCTTTTTGGGTGGAAAGGCATCCGCGAGTTGCGAATAGGCGGCGGGGGCATGGGCCGATCCACCAGCGCCCAGAAACATCCGGCTGGCGATGAACTGGCCGAAACTCTGCGCCAGCCCACCCAGGACCATGACTACAGAAGTGGCCACCATGCCGCCCGCCAAAACGAACTTGCGCGGATAGATATCTGCCAGCCGCGCCATCGGAATGCCTACCAGCACATAGAAGATGATGCTGGCCGGCCCGCCGACGAAGCCCAGGGCCTCGTCGCTGAGCTGGAAGTCCGTCTTGATCCGCTGGGCCAGCATGCCGAACACAGTCTGGTCAAAAAAGGTCATGAAGGTTGCGAAGATGATCGCGAAGAGTCCGTAGTAGGCTGCCGCGCTGGATGGCCAATCTCCGCTCGGGCTGCCTGGACCATGGCTGTCCGAACCAGGCAAGGCTCTGCCAGCCTCCGCGATCATTTCCGGTGCAGCCGGGGTAGGGGCAAGCGCCATAAGCCATCCTCTCCGCCTCGCGCGGCGTTTACCTGACCGCGTCGAATCCTCTTGGCATTTTGTAAGTAACATATACAAAAAGGCCAGCGCAAAAATACGCAGCAGTGGAGAGTGCAATGCAGAACCTGAAGGGCAAGACGGCGTTCATCACCGGCGGGGCGAGCGGCATCGGTCTCGGGATCGCCAAGGCCTTTCTGGGGGCAGGAATGAAAGTGGTTATCGCCGACATTCGCGACGATCACCTTGCCAGCGCCACCGATGAGCTGAGTGGCGGCGGCGACGTGCTGGCGGTAAAGCTGGACGTGACCAATCGTGAAGAGTTCGCCCGCGCCGCCGATGCCGCAGAAGCCCGGTTCGGCAAGATCCATGTTCTCGTCAACAATGCCGGCGTCGCGGTTGTCGGTCCGACCGAGCTGGCTACCTTTGCCGATTGGGACTGGGTTAACGGCGTCAACGTCGGCGGCGCTATCAATGGGGTGGTGACGATCCTTCCGCGAATTCTGGCGCACGGCGAGGGCGGGCACATCGTCTGTACCGCATCGATGTCGGCACTGGTCCCGGTGGGCGGGACGGCGATCTATTCTGCCGGGAAGGCCTACGTCACCAGCATGATGGAATGCATGCGACCGGAACTGGAGCCGCGCGGCGTGATTTGCAGTGCCTTTTGCCCCGGCGCAGTGCAGTCAAACATCGCCGAAGCCGGCAAGACCCGCCCTGCTGAACTGGCCGACACCGGCTATGCCGAGGCGGACAAGCGGCGGCAGAATGGCGGTAACCTGTTCCATCTTTACCAAACCAAGGAAGAAGTCGGCGAACGGGTGCTGCGCGGCGTGCTGGCCGATGAACTGTATATCCTGACGCACAGTGAATTCCTGAGGGGAGTGCGTGAACGTGGCGAGGCTACGACCTTGGCGGTGCAGGATCATCTGCCGGAAAACCCGGAGTACAAACAGACCTTCGCGATGCTGTTCCGCAATCCGGCGATCAGCGCTGAAATCGATCGGCAGAAAGCACTCAAGGCTGGGCGAACACGGTGAGGGAACCCCGCCGGGGCGCAGCCTCTGCAAGTGGAGGCACCCGCTTGCCGCTTTACGTCGATTGACAGTTGCAGTTCAGGATGACGCGTCTATCCACAGCGCATGAGAAAATCATTCACAGTCCTGCTGGCGACGGTTTTGGCCGCTCTGCCTGGTTTAGCTTTGGCCCAGTCAGCCAAGCCCGATCTTGACGCGCAGGTTCACTGCGCTGTCATCTTCGGTCTTATCGCGCGCGATCAAAACAACTCCCGGCCCGGCGCAGACCGGTTTCCGAAAATGGACGAGCCCGGCAAAGCCTTCTTTGTCGCCACCGGAATGCGCATGCTGGAAGAGCAAAAGATTGTGATTGATCAACTTGAGCCGTTCTTCACGGCCCGCATTAGCGAGGTTGATTCTTCGCTGGGCAAGGGAGCGGATCGGGCCAAGGGGCTTGATGCCGAATATGCCAAATGCGTACCGCTGATTGCGCAGGTCGTCCCGGATGCTGCAACGCTGGTGAAATGACTCTGGCGGCTATGGCCTTGAGTCATGAGCAGGCCTAGCGTTCGGCAGATGAGCCGTGCCAAACATCATGCCATTATCGACATTGGATCAAATACGATCAGACTGGTGGTGTTTGACGCCAATTCGCGGGCGCCAAAGGTGCTCTATGATGACAAGCTCGCCGCGCGGCTGGGGCGTGGGGTCGTGGCGCACGGCAAGCTTGAAGGTGCAGGCCTCAACCAGGCATTGACCACGCTCAAGCGCTATGCAGCACTGGTCCGCCTGCTCCAGCCTGCCAGTCTGCAGGTTGTTGCAACCGCCGCCGTCCGTGATGCCGCTAACGGAAACGATTTTCTCGAAAAGGTTCGCGCACTGGGGCTGCCTGCGAGACTGCTTTCTGGCGAGGAAGAAGCAGAAGCGTCGGCTTGGGGCGTGATTGCCAGCCACCCCGCCGCCCGCGGATTGATGGCTGATCTTGGTGGCGGCAGTCTTGAACTGGCCCGGATTGCAGACGGCCGGGTTGGCAGCCGCGTCTCCTTTCCGCTTGGCGTGATGCCGATAGCGGCGATCCGGGCGCAAGGACGGGGGCGATTGCGACGCACCCTGGCCGATGCGCTTGCACCGCTCGACTGGTTGGATACTGTCGTCGGGGAAGAACTTTATCTGGTTGGCGGCGCTTGGCGAGCGCTGGACCGGGTCCGAACCCACCACTTCGGGGGAGAGCGCGGCAGCGCTTACCCGGCCGGGCTGACACGTCAGATCAAGGCGTTGGTCCGCGAGCTTGGCCCGCGTCGCCTTTCGGCGATCCCGGGGGTGAGTTCGGCGCGTGCCATGCAACTCGATCACGCCGCGGCGCTGTTGCGGGCATTGGTGGGGGAAACACGGGTGGCCAAGGTGGTGGCGTCAGACACCGGGCTGCGTGAGGGACTGCTGTTTCGCTCAGCCGAGCAGTTTTCCACCTGAATTGTTGGCCGCTTGGTGCTGCTGCGGGTTGAAGCCGGAATCGCGCTCCGGCAAGGGGGACTGTCATGTGGCAGCTATATCAATTTCCCCTGTGCCCCTTCAGCCGCAAGGTCCGGTTGGTGATGAGCGAGAAGGGCATCGGCTACGAACTGTGGCGCGAAAATCCGTGGGAGTGCCGGGACGAGTTCCTGGCGCTTAATCCCGCAGGCCGGACCCCGGTGCTGCATGAATCCGACAAGGGAATAACGCTGGTCGATAGCCGGGCGATCTGTGAGTATTTTGAAGAGACCGTCGAAAAGACCCCGCTGATCAACGGCACTGCCGCTAACCGGGCAGAAATCCGCCGCCTGGTCGCATTGTTCGATGAAAACTTCTATGGTGATGTTACCGGGCCACTGCTGCACGAACGGATGAAAAAGCGGCTGGTCTATCGCCAATCACCCGATTCCCGCGTTCTGCGTGAAGCGATGAAGCTGGCCCACGAGCACCTCTATTATATCGACCATCTGATCGATCACCGCCCATGGCTGGGCGGCCCGTCGATGAGTCTGGCCGATCTGGCGGCCGCGGCGCAGATATCCGTTGCGGACTACCTGGGGGGGCTGGATTGGACGGGGCATGACCAGTCCGCCGAATGGTATTCGGTGTTCAAAAGCCGGCCAAGCTTTCGGCCGCTGCTGGCCGAGCGGATGGAGGTGATCCAGCCGCCCAGCCACTATGCCGACGTGAATGCCTGACTGGTCGCTTCACCATGCGATCGAGTCATTGAGGGGGCGCGGCAAGCTTCATCTGGTCGTCGCCGCGGCATTGGCGCTTGCGGGATGACAGGCCAACGAAATGTCCTGTCTGGTATTGTCATGAGGTTGCCCTGGATTGATGAGTTTTTGTTCTGCTGCGCGATGGACCGTTTCGCAGGAAGCTGGCGTGATGTTAGCAAGATTTTTCAGCACCTGAGCGCGGAAATGCGCTAGGCCCTGTTGAGCGCGTGCTGCGGCAACGGTGCCAGACGAGGGACGCATGAGGCAGGACATCGAAGCGATCCGTCGTGCATTCGGTTGCGGCGACCCTCTGGCGCAGACGATCGCCAGGCTTGGTCGGCCAAGTCGACATGCCGGCGGGGCGGTGCGTTGGCCATTGGACGACCGCATCGAAACCTCTCTGCTAATTTCTGGATCGGCGCGTGAAATTGCCTTTGGCCGTGATGGCGCGATGTTGGTTCTGTTGTCGCTGGAAATTGGCGATCTGTATGGCGATCTTGCCGGATCGGGAAATGGCGACACACAGGTAGAGGCGGTCGGGCCAGGAGAGGCGACTCACTTCGGAGGTGACGCCGTTATCCGACTGGTGGAGAGCTATTCTTGTATCGGGGTTGCGATAACGCGCCAGTTGTCACAGCGGCTGACGACGCTGCGCGGCCGCATGATCGAGGCTGCGATGCTGTCCGCCACCGGCAGGATCGCAGCCGAACTGCTACGCCGCGCAAAGATGTCCGATAACAACGTGATCAGGCCCTTGCCCGTGTTTTCCGATTTTGCGGTTACCGTCCAGTCGACCCGCGAAACGGTTTCCCGTACGATCTCCCAGTTGGAAAAGCGCGGCGTCTTGCAGCGCGTTGACGGTGGTTTACAGGTCGTCGCGCCGCACCGACTGGAAGAAATGGTCTACTAACCGAGCGGTAACAACAGATGAGCCGCGCCATTGAGGTCAGGCTCATCGGGCAGATACAATTCGGTTTTTACCGCCTGTTCGCCGCGCGCGGCAAGTGTAACCGCCAAGGGATCACTTGCCAGGGCAACACCGCGCGGAGCGAACTGCATCAGTCGCCGCGCCATGGTCGGGGCCGCGCCATAGGCGATGAGGCTTCCGCTGGCCGGATCGCGCACGATCGGCGCTATGCCCAGGTGCGCTCCAATCGCAGGTCTTGGCTCGCTTGACGCTGCGGAAGCCGCCAGTACCGAGGAAATGGCGGCAAGCCCACGGGCATGGTCGGTGCAGGAAAATTCCCAAAGTCCCGGTTGCGCTCTGACAGCGCCAATCGGCAGATCGGCCAGTCCGGATACGACAGCGGATGAACGCGCGGCTATGACGCTTGAATGCCGGTCGCCGTCACCCGCCAGCCCATCGATGCCGATGGCTACGTGAAGTGCCAGTTGCCGGGCCGGATCCGGCGTCTCGTCGGGGAACATGACTTCAACTGCGGCGTCGCGCTCCACGACCAGATAATGCTGCGGCCCCAGTTCTGCCCGCCAAAGCTCTGCTTGCCGTGCGGTATTTTTTCCACCGCGGGCTTCATCAAATACGATGAGTTGATGCACTGCGGTTT
>JAFLDC010000035.1:0-7254 GCA_017302775.1 Sphingomonadales bacterium | reverse complement strand
GGCGGGCGTTGAGTAGCGCGCCACCGATGGCGAGCTCACCAGCAAAGGCGGTCGCCAATGGATCATGCGCGCCTACTCCGCACGAGCCGGCATTGCGCACCGAGGCGCATCGTTCCAGCACCGCATGATAGCGGTGCAGCCAGTCCGTCCCGGCCGGCGCCACCGATTGCGTTGCGAAGGCTTCTACCGGGCAGGGCAACACGGCATGTACTGAAACGCCGCGTGCGAGCAGCGCTTCGGCAATAACGATATCACATCCTGCTGCCAGCGCGCCCCAGGCAAGGCCGAAATGATGGAGCTGGAGGAACTGTTCGATCTGGTCGGCAAGACATCGCTCGCCCCGTCCACCGGATGAGAGGCCCAGATGGCCCGCGAAATGAAGGCTGGCTGGCGGGGTGAATGGCAACAGCCAATCAGCCGATCCACCTTGAGCCGAGACAATCTCGCGAAGCTGTGCCAGGGTCGCCGCGCGGTCGTCCCAGCCGTCGGGATCATGCCGGACTGCTTCGGCCATCGATCGACTTGCTCCGTGCACCTTGCCTTGAATCAGTAAGGCTTCGGCCCGGGTGGCAGCCAGGAAGTAAGGTGTGTCGGCCGGCGGATCAGACCCGTCCAGCAGATCGATCACGGCACTGGCGATGCGCATCGCCTCGGCACGATTACCAGCTTGATACTGCAGACTGGCTGCATTGATCGCCAGATACGGAGCTGGTGTTAATTGGTTTGCCCGGGCATAGGCGTTGGCAGCTTCCAGCAACAATTGAAGCCGTAAAGCGCCAGCTGCAAGGCGGGCGCGGGCCTTCAGCAGGCGCCCTTTTACAGCAAGGGCGGCTGAATCGTCGTGCCGGGTGCCATATCCGCCTTCCTCGAACAGCTCCCACCCACGCTCCACCCCACCTGAACGGACCAGTGCGGCGATGGCGGAGAGCGAGGTATTCATCACAATGGCCTGCAACTAGCTGTCATGCGCGGGGGACAGCACAGGCGTAGGCGCAGGAGCCATTGAAAACAGCTGATCCCCCGGAAAATGTCGCTCGGGATGACATGTGTTGTTGAACTGCGATTGCCTGACCATAATGGTTACCTCCATCAGACACTGTGTCGGGTTCATCCACCTACCGGTGGCGGGTTCTTTGTTATGGGATCAAATTCTACCGCCAAGGCATGGCCTCTACCCTGATTGATCAAAACCTCGATGTTAAACCGCTCGTCAAAGCGGCCATCATCGGCTTCCACGTTTTCCAGAGGCGAGACGTGACTGCTCTGAATCACCACGGTCCGTGATCGGGGGCATGAGGCATCGGTCAGCCAGTAACGGGTGCTGTGGCTCGCTGATTTGAGAGTTATTCCATCCGCTGTGGGCGGAAAGGTCCATTGCCAGTTCCCGCCCAGCTCAAATATGATCCTGACATTGTTTCCTTTGGGAACGCGAATGTACTGATCGCCGGCTGGTGTTTCGCCAACTAACCGGGTTTCATTGCAGGTCACAGGCGGGTCCTGACGAATACCCAGCCTGACCGTGCCCGCTGCTGCGTCCGTGATGAGGTCAAAAATGACCGTCCCGGTAATGGTGACGTCCGGCAGGTTCGGATTGGTTTGTGGGCACTGCAACGCCGCGCGATGGTTGCAGCGGTTGGATGCGCTGGTTTCAGTCGAAATCATCCTATCGTCCTTTCCGCTTGATTGCTCGCTCAAGCTAGCGATGCGCCTGCTTCTTCAAACTGCCAATCTGCTTCAGCCAATTGCCCCAGTCACTGTTCCCGGGATCGTGTGCGCGCAGCGCGAGCGCCTGCTTTTCGGCCTGGTCGAGGTGTTGCAGTGCAGCCGGCATGTCGCCAAGCTCGATGAGCACTTTGGACAGCCCGAATGAGGCAAGCAATCGTGCTTCGGATACCCGCATGTCATCTGGATTAAGGCTGGCCAGCTCGGCGACCAGACCCATTTGACGGCGCCGCAATGCCAGCGCTTCCCTGGGATTTCCGTTGCTGGCGTTGGCGTCGGCCTGCCACGCGTAAGCCGTTGCCAGGTTAAGCAGGATATCCGTATCGCGCGGGCGCAGCCGTCTGGCCGCCTCCAGCTGGCGTGTTGCCGCCTCGCAATATTGCAAGGCCATGGCGCGTTGCCGAGGCTCTTCCAGTGCCAGAGCGCAAAGGTTGCCCTCCGCATAGCTGGCCTCGACCAGCCATTCGGGCTGAGGGTTTCGCCGTTGGGCTAGGAGCAGCGTCAGCCGGCGGTATTCCAGCCAATGCGGTTGCGCATTGGCGGCACGGGTTGCCGGGGGATGGCCGCGGTCCAGAAACTTGACCTGCCCCAGCCAGTATTCGCTGCGTGCGTGCGCCAGCATGAAGTCCGCCTGCGTCGGGGACCGAGAGATCAGTGTGCCGGTGATTTTCGCCGCCGCGCGTGCCTCCTCATCGGCGCGATCGAACCGATTGAGCGACGACAGATCGTCTTCCGTCATGGCGTGAAGCAGCTTTGCCCGGCGCAATTGTTCCGCATCCGGCAGGTTGGACAGGTTGGCTTCACCGGCATAGCGGCGTAACACACGTTGGTTCACCGCGTCCATGACGTCCAGCCGACCCACACCCTTCAGCTTGTCGCGCAGGTCGGTCAGCATGAATTCCACCAGCCCTTCCGCATCTGCGCGCTGCCGCTCTGCCTCGGCGCGGGCCTGGATCGCCGCGATCAAGGCCGTTGCTAGAATTACGCTAAGCAGCAGTGCACCCGCCGTGATCGCCATCACGCGGCGTTGCCGGCTGGTGGCATCGCGCTGAACAAGTCGATCCAGCGGTTGTCCGGTCAGCCCCGCTGCGATTTTAAGCACGCCAAGCCGCCGGCCGTCCTGCCCCTTGCGAAAGTCGGCGGCGAGTGGTTCGACGGCCATGCCATCCCGGACCAGCAGTCCAGGTGGGAAGGCCTCGTCAGGCTCGCCGTCGATCAAGGCTGCATAAATCGGCCGATCTGGATGCAGCTCGCGGAACAGGGCGATTTCTAGTTCGACCCAGCGGCTTGCCCGTGCTGCAGGACTGGCCACGACGATCAGCGCTGCTGAGCCGGCTAGCGCAGTGCGGACTTGAGCAGACAGATCAGGCCCGGCGACGAGTTCAGCGCGGTCAATGAAGATCGGCGCGAGCAACGCGTGGTCAGCCTGCCGCTGCCGCTCCAGTCTGCGGTGCAACCAGCGGGCAAAGCGTGCATCCGCGTGGCTGTAGCTAACAAATGCGTGGTAGTGTCGATCGGGTACGCGCACCGAATCCTTGTCCATGCCCAATCCCCACCCGTCAGCTAACAGACTGACGGACAATTGATACCTTGGCAACAGCGGGATGACCGCCACTGTGGCAATAACGCTACGTTTTGGCCGCTTCCTAACCTTTCGATTAAAACCGGTTGTCAAGCGGTGCAGACGGTGTTCTATTCGTATGCGCAACCGCCCGGTTAAGGGACGGGCTTAATGAGGAGAGTGGGCTAATGAGGGGTAAATTGACCCTGCTTGCCGGTGTCTGTGCCGGCGCTATCGCATTTCCGGCCTATGCACAGGATGCGGCCGAGGAGGACAGCAGCAGCGAAATCATCGTTACTGCACAGCGTTCGAACCAGCGCCTTCAGGACGTGCCGATCGCGGTCAGTGCTTTCAACACCGAAGCGCTGGAAAAGCAGCAGATCAAGAACACGTCGGACCTGCAGCTTAGCCTGCCCAACGTAACCTTCACCAAGACGAACTTCACAAGCGCCAGCTTCACGATCCGCGGGATCGGCGACCTTTGCGTGGGAACGACCTGCGACAGCGCAACCGCGATCCACATGAACGATGCGCCGCTGTTTGGCACCCGCCTGTTTGAAGGCGAGTTCTATGACATGGGCCAGATCGAAGTCTTGCGCGGGCCGCAGGGCACCCTGTTTGGCCGCAATGCGACCTCTGGTGTGGTCAACTTCCGCACGGCCCGTCCGGACCTGACGGGCATGGCAGCCAATGCTGAGCTGGAATACGGCAATTACAACAGCATCAAGGCCAAGGGCATGGTCAACGTGCCGCTGGGAGAGGTTGCGGCAGTGCGCGTGGCCGGGTTCTATCTGAACCGCGGCGGCTACACCAAGAACATCTTCGACAATACGATGATCGACGATCGCGACATGTGGGGTGCGCGTGGCTCGATCCGGATCGAGCCGTCGGCGGGCACCACCGTTGACCTGATGGTCCAGTACTTCCACGAAAAAGACAATCGCATGCGCATCCAGAAGCAGATGTGCCAGCGCGATCCGACCGGCATATTGGGCTGCCTCAACGGCCGCCGCGATTTTCAGATGACCAATGCCAACACGACCTTTGTGGGCGTGCTGACGTCGCGCGAATTCTTTGCCACCCAGGGGCTGCCAACGGCATTTGCGCTGGGTAGCATCTACGGCACGGATTCCTACAATTGGGCGGGCGCAACCAATCCGGCTGACATGCGCACCGTCAACACCGACTTCACGCCAAGCTATTACACACGTGAATGGATCGTCCAGGGATCGATCGATCAGGATCTCGGCAACGGGCTTAGCCTGAAGGTCGGCGGTAACTTCCAGGATGTCGCGCTGGATTCGATGCAGGACTACAACCTGTCGGTCCAGAACCGCGCTATTTATGCTCCAGCCTTGACGGCGCTCCAGGGCGCAGCTCTGTCTAATATCGTTGGTCCTGGTACTGCGCCGTACTTCCTGCCGCTGTACAATGCGCTGACGCCCAACGGTCCAAACGGACTGCTGTGCACCTCGCTGCCGGAAGAAACCGGAACCGGCGCATTCGGTGGTCACCGGATTTGTTCGCAGACCCCGCAGGACTTTGATCGGTCTAACCAGAACCAGACCAGCTGGACGGCGGAAGCAATCGTTTCATCTGACTGGGACGGCATGTTCAACTTTCTGCTGGGTGGTATCTACGGAAAGTTCCACCTGACCGAAAACAGCTACTACATTAACTCGTTCGGGATCGACTACTTCACCGGGATCTTCGGCTCGTTCACGTCGCTGTCTACCGGCCGCCAGCCGAGCTACCTGGGTACGCCGACTTACCGCAGCAATACCGATGATCTCAAGATGACGACCTACGGCTTGTTCGGTGAAGCGTACTTCAAATTCAACGATCAGCTGAAACTGACTCTCGGCATCCGTTACAACAATGACAAGAAGACCGTGGTGGCACGGACTACGCTGGGCAGCTTCCTGGTTCCTTATGGCAGTGGCACTGCCTGGTCGACTCCCTATGGCGCCGGTTTTGACGCGGATGCGGCGACACCCTGCTCGCCCAGCGGTTCCAACGTTGCCGGGGCAATCGGTTCGGTAGCGGGCTGCGATGCCTTCCAGGTTCGGACCGTCAAGTTCTCGGAATGGACCGGCCGTGCGGTGCTTAACTATGAGATTTCGCCGGATCACATGATCTATGCGTCTTATTCTCGTGGCTACAAGTCGGGCGGGATCAACCCGCCACTATCGCCGGTCTTCGCGGTTTCTGACAGCTTCAACCCGGAGTTCGTCAATGCCTTTGAAGTCGGATCAAAGAACACCTTCGCCAATGGCAAGGTGATGCTCAACGTCACCGGCTTCTATTACGATTACAAGGATCTGCAGCTTTCGCGCATTGTTGCCCGGACCTCGGTCAACGATAACGTGAGCGCCAAGATCTATGGTATTGAAGCAGAAGCGGTCCTGAAGCCCGCTGATGGCCTGACGATGAACTTCACCGCCAGTTACCTCCACACCGAAGTTTCGTCGGACAAGTTCCTGGCCAATCCGCGTGACTTTGGCGCCGGTCGCGCCGATGCGGTGATCATCAAGGACATCACCAATGGTGCGAACTGCGCCGTGGCATCGACCAGCGGCAGCGCGGCCGGTGTCAACGGTTTCGTCAACCAGGTGAATACCCTGATCAACGCGGGTGCGATTCCCGGACTGAAGGCCGGTGCCGGGCTGCAGCCCACCACGGCTTTCCCGGCAGGCAGCGGCATCGCATCGACCGGCGCGTTCAGCGTCTGCGGTGCGCTGTCCGCGTTGGCTGGCACTGTCGGCACCAGCTTTGGCGGGGTCGAGGTCTTTTCCTCGGGTATTCCGACCAACATCAAGGGCAACAAGCTTCCTGGCGCGCCGGACTACAAGTTCTCGGCCGGGATTCAGTACGAAGCCCCGATTGGTGATCTGACCCTGACGCCACGTGCGGACTTCGTCTACACGGGCAAATCCTATGGCAACATCTTCAACGGCTTCGTCAATGAAGTGCCCAGCTTCACGCAAGTGAACGCTCAGGTCCAACTCGACGGTCCGGACAAGAAGTGGTTCGCCCGCCTGTGGATCCAAAACATGATGGATAAGGACTCGATCACTGGCCTCTATGTGACCGACCAGTCATCGGGTAATTACACCAACGTCTTCACGCTTGAGCCGCGCCGTTATGGTTTGACCGCGGGGATCAAGTTCTAAGTCAAAGCAATCCTGGGAGGGATGCTTGATGAGGGGTCCGGGCTATGCCCGGACCCCTTTTCGCTGGGGGCAGGGACCGGCATTTCCTGAAAAACCCCGGCGGGCAATAGCCTGCCGGGGTAAAGTTTGGGGACATTAGAGGAACGCGCGCCATTTCAGGAGACGACGGCCGCCTGGCGCGTTCCTTCCTCTAATCGGGTCAGGTTAAGGTGCCGCCACCTGACCAATCAGCAAAACTACGCGGTCGGCCAACCAGCGAGGCCTCGATCGCGATGCGGATTGCTTCAGAGGTGTGTGACGCCCCCATCTTATTCAGCATGTTGGCGCGGTGGATTTCGACTGTCCTGGGACTGATGTGCAGCCGTTCGCCAATCAATCGGTTCGATAGGCCGTCGGCTACACCCTCAAGCACTTCGCGCTCGCGGCGGGTAAGGCGTTGGACCCGACTGCGCGCCCTGGCTTCCCGCAGACGCAGGCTGCCGATACTGGCTGCCGCTGCTTCGGCCAGCTCGATCGCCGTCATGATCTTTGCAGTATCGCAAGGCCATTCGATATAGTCGAGCGCCCCGGAAAGAACCGCGCGGACGATTTGGCTGGTACTCGGCCCTTCATTGAAAGCGATCACCGGCAGACAACATTGAGTTCTCAGATGGATCAAACAACACTGGTAGGACCGGATCTTCAGGAGGGTCGCAGACTGCTTGAGTTGCTCGGCATTGCAGAGATCAAAGTAAATGCAGCACTTTGGCAGAAGGACGAGTTGCTCGACAAGTGGGGACTCACCATGGTGACCCCGTT
>JAFLDC010000349.1 GCA_017302775.1 Sphingomonadales bacterium | reverse complement strand
GGCATCACGCTTGTAGAACCCGACGACACGCAGGGCCGCCATATCGGTGATGGGCGCGTTGACGAAGAATTCCAGCTTGCCGCCGATGTCTCCGCCCGAGACTGAATTGATCTCCGCATCCATCGCCCCGTAAGCCCGGCTGGGGTCCGGCTTGTTGGTGATGATCCGGATTGTCCCGGCCTGCGAAGAGGCACCATAAAGCGTGCCCTGCGGGCCGGACAGGCTTTCGATCCGGGCGATATCATAGATATGGACATCCAGATTGCCGCCGATCGTGGTGACCGGCTGTTCATCGAGATAGACGCCAACCGAAGGGAGCGAACCCGAGTGGTTGCCATCCCCGCCTGAGGCGACACCGCGCATGTAGATCACGTTGACGCCGGGTGTGCCCGTACCCTGAAACGTAACCGAGGGCAGTTGCTGGGCATAGCCGCTGAAGTTGGAGATGTTGAGCTGATCGAGCTTTTGCGTTCCGATCGCCTGGATTGATATCGGAACGTTTTGCAGGCTTTCCGACCGCTTCTGCGCGGTGACGACGATTTCGGTGTCGTCGGCTTCGTCCGCTGGTGCGGCATCCTGCGCCAGGGCCGGCATGGCGATCAGTGCGGTTGACGTGAACAATGCCGCAAAAGTCGCGCGGCGAGTGGCAGTACGCATGCAAATGCCCCCTTGGTTTTATGGGTATCCGACGGAAACCTGATTCCTGTACCGCCGCTCGTCAAGCAGCCGCGTTAAGAAATTGCCAATCGGCGCCCCTGCGTGACAGATTTACCACTCTTTCGGGGCATCCGGATAAGATTCCAGCACTGGGCCCAGCGCCGCCCGCAATGGGTCGAGATACGGCGAAAATGGTTTCCACGCCTCGGTTCCGTCCCGGAAGATCGGCTGGCGCACCTGTTCTGAGCTGGGGGTGCGCACGGCACGCTCTGTCTTGTGAAAGGATAGACAGGCCGGTTCGAACTCCACCCCGCAATAAGCGAGCAGGCTGCGGACTTCCGCCTCGGTATCGTCGACCATCCGTTCGTAGCTGACGCGGTGCACGGCGCCCGGCTGGACCCGATCCAGATGCGCCATCAACCGCACATAGTCGCGATAGTAGCGGCCCATATCGTCAAGACTGTAGCTGAAGGCCTGCCCTTTGGCGAAGTGCTGCTTGAAGTTCGAGAAGCAGCAGCCAAGCGGATGGCGCCGTGCATCGACAATCCGCGCATTGGGCAGAATCAGCCGGATATAGGGCACGTGCATCCAGTTGTTCGGGAGCTTGTCAACGAACAGCGGACGGTCGGTCTTGCGCTGGATTCGCGTGCGCCGCAGAAATTCCTCACCCTGGCGGCCGAGCTGTTCTGGTGACAGCTCCGGCAGGTTAAGCGGATAGCGGGCATCGCGCCGCGCCAGCGCCGGAATATCCGGCAGTTCGCTCGTCCCCTCGATCAGGCTGTGGCTCGACAGGATCTGCTCGACCAGGGTGGAACCCGCACGCGGCATACCCAGGACAAAGACCGGATCGGGTGCATCGCAGCCCTGCCCAGCCCGTTCGGCGAAGAATTCAGGCGTGCAGATCTCGATCAGCCGATCGACAAAGCCGGTGATCTCATCCGCGTCATAGTCCAGAACGGTGCGGCGCAGCGCATTGCCGGCGGCGTAACGGACGAATGCGGCATCCGCATCGCCGCGATCTTCGAACGCCTTGCCCAATGCGAAATCAAGGTGGAAACGATCCTCCACGGCCACGTCGCCGCTGGCCAGCGCCGCCTCCATCGCGGCGATATCGGCATCACCAAAACGCACCGTCTTGAGATTGGCCAGGCTCCACCACGCTTCACCCAGGCTGGGCATCAGCGCGATCGCCTGACGATAGGCCGCGATCCCTTCATCCAGCCGGCCCACGGTTTTGAGCATATGGCCATAGCTCATCCAGACGCGCGGCTGGTTCGGTGCCTGGGTCAGCACCTGATCGTACAGCGCAATCGCACCCTCGAATTCACCGATCCGGCCGAAGGCAGCGGCCTTCAGGTTGGCATGGCCGGGATTGTCCGGCTCTTCGGCAAGCACACGGTCCAGCTCGGCGATCGCGTCGGCTGCGCGGTTCTGGCGATACAGCACCAGCGCCAGGTTGGCACGCGCAGCCGTGAAAGCGGGCGACAGCTCCAAAGCCCGCCGCAGCAACGCCTCTGCATCGCGGTAACGACCGATCCGCCCGGCTACTTCTGCCAGCATGCGGATCGCGGCTACTTCGAAGGGGTCATCTTTCAGGTGGCTGCGCAGCAGGAATTCCGCCCGGGGGATGTCGTTATCATTCATCGCCACCGCCGCTTCGATCAGGCGCGGGGGGTATTGGCCAAGGCGCGATAGCCAGCTGTGCGTGGTGACGGTTGCCATGGCCGGGCAAGAAACATGGTGACGCGCCGCGATCAAGCGTTACCTTCAAAATCATCTGCCACCCGTCGCTTCACCGTGGCTGGGACCGCGCGCGCGATGACGGGCGGCAGACATGACCCTGGATTGCCGCACCCGCGTGGGTTCGCCATGACGAGACGAGGTTGGGATGAGCGCAAGCAGATCGGGGAAACTGGGCTATTGGGCATTGCTGGCGCTCGTGGTCGGCAATGTCGTCGGGTCGGGCATTTATATCCTGCCCGCGCAGCTCGCGCCGCTGGGGTGGAACCAGTTTGCCGGCTGGGGCATCACGATCATCGGCGCCTTGGCGCTCGCCCGCGTATTCTCTGCACTGGGCGCGCGGCTCCCGCTGGCGGGCGGCCCCTATGCCTTTGCCACCGCCGCCTTCGGCCCCTTGGCGGGCTTCGTCACCGCCTGGGCCTATTGGGTGATGAGCTGGGTCGGCAATGCCGCTGTGGCCGTGGCGGTGGTCAGCGCGCTGTCGCTGATCTTTCCCGCGCTAGGCTCGACCACAGGTGCGCCGGCCGTGCTGGCCGTCGCCTGTGTCTGGATCGTCACGCTGGTCAACATCCGCGGCGTGCGCGAGGCTGGGCAGCTGCAGACCATTACCGTCGTTCTGAAACTGTTGCCACTGATCGCACTGATCGGCATCGCGCTGTGGCTGTGGCTCAGCGGTGCCCCGCGCGCGCCCGATCCGGGCATCGCCTTCACGGCCGACAAGATCGCGATAGCGGCCGGGCTAACCTTCTGGGGCTTTTTGGGCCTTGAAGCAGCAACTGTCCCGGCGGACAAGGTGGAGGATCCGGAGCGCAATATTCCGCGCGCGACGATGATCGGGGTCGCGTTGACGGGGGTGGTCTATATCGGAATTTCAGCGGCTTTCGCCCTGTTCATGCCGGTGGCGGATGCTGCGGCTTCGCCCGCGCCGATCGCCAGTTTTCTGGGGCGCTACCTGGGCGGCGATGTGGCGACGGCGGTCGCGCTATTCGCAGCGATCAGCGCGTTCGGCACGCTTAACGGCTGGGTGCTGGTCCAGGCAGAAATGCCCTGGGCCATGGCCAAGGGCAGCGTGTTCCCGCAATGGTTTGCCAAAGAGGGCCGCCATGGCACTCCAGTCCGCTCGCATCTGGTATCAAGCAGTCTGCTCAGCCTGATTACCCTGATGAACTATTCCAAAGGCATGACCGACCTGTTCGGTTTCATTGCTTCGGTCAGCCTGGCGGCCGGGCTGGTAGCCTACCTGTTCGCGGCGCTTTCGGCGCTGCGTCTGGTCAAAGATCAGGCCGTAACGGTAATCGCCGCGCTGATCGCGGTCGCCTTCTTCGGGTGGGCCGAATATGGGCTGGGACGCGAG
>JAFLDC010000348.1 GCA_017302775.1 Sphingomonadales bacterium | reverse complement strand
CGGGTGGAAGCGTTGCGGGCGCTGCCGGCCATCGCGCGACAGTGGAAAATCGTGACCAGGCGGGAAGTGCGGCAGGGGGTGCCGGGGAGCGCGCCCCCCGCCGCAGCCCTGCGTGCAGGTTTCGAGCGGTCGAATATTGCTGTAGAATCGGAAGCTTTCCGTGCGCGGAGAGGCGAGAGAACAGCGCGGAGGCGGTCGGCGATTTCGCGCAGGCGGAGATTCTGGATGCCTTCTGACGGCCCTGCGGGCACTGCGAATACCGCGGGCGATTGACGGTGTAGTGCCTTCTCCTGCTGGCGAACGATGGCCTGACCAGCACGATGATCTCCGCACCTGCCTGGCGGCGAGTAAAGCGGCGTCGCCCGGGGTGGTGGGACGCCTTTCAACCGAGCCACGTTTTTGTCACCTTTCAGCCCGTATCACAAGGATTCTTAATGGAAACGAACGCTGCCCCTACTGAGGCACCCGCCGCAAACGCCCTCGAGCGCCGTGTTGACCTGTCGCTAGCGATTGCCGAACTGGACCAGGACATCAACCAGCGCCTCAAGCGCATCAGCAAGAACATGAAGATGCCGGGTTTCCGCCCGGGCAAGGTGCCGGCGAACATCGTCCGGCAGCAGTATGGCGACCAGGCGCGTCGGGACGCGCTCAGCGACGCACTTAGGCGCTTGTTCAGCGAGGCGGTGACGGCGCAGCAGTGGCGCATCGCCAGTACGCCGAAGATCGAGTCGAAGAGCAGCGACAGCACGACACATTTCGAGTTTTCAGCTTCGTTCGAGGTTTATCCGGAGATCACGTTGAGCGATCTGGCGGGTGTGACGATCGAGCGCTCGGTGCTTGAAGTGGGGCCGGAAGAAATCGACAGTACGCTGGAGATTCTGCGCAAGCAGCGCGTACGCTACGAACCCGTCGATCGTCCGGCCGCCGTGGCCGACCGGGTGAGTATCGATTTTCTCGGCAAGAAGGACGGCGAGCCTTTCGCCGGGGGGCAGGGGCAGGATTACCGTTTCGTGCTCGGCGAAGGCAAGATGCTTTCCGACTTCGAGAATGCCGTGATCGGTACCCGTCCTGGCGAAGACAAGTCCTTCGACATGACCTTTCCGGCAGAATATTTCTCCAAGGATCTGGCGGGTCAGTCCGTGACCTTCGACATCACGGTCAAGGAGGTCGGGGAACCGATCCTGCCGGAAATCGATGCGGATTTCGCCAGGGCGCTGGGTGTCGAGGACGGCGATCTGGTCAAGATGCGGGCGGAAATCGAAGCGAACCTCAGGCGCGAGGTGAGAAAGCGTCTGCAGGCCAAGATCACTGCGCAGGTAATGGATGTTCTGTTGCAGGCGCACCCGATCGAGGTCCCGGGTGCGCTGATCCACGGGGAGATCGAGCGCTTGATGCAGGCCGCTCGTCAGGACATGGAACAGCGCGGAATGAAAGGGAAGGACCTGCCGATGCAGCCGGAATGGTTTGTCGATCAGGCCCGGCGGCGGGTGAGCCTCGGGCTGATCCTGTCGGAGATCGTGCGGGTCAACGAGCTGCAGGCGAAGCCCGGGCAGGTGAAGGCGCTGGTCGAGGACGCGGCACAAAGTTACGACCATCCGGAAGAGGTCGTCCGCTGGTACTATGCCCAGGCCGAGCGCCTCGCTGTTTTCGAGGCTGCGGCGGTCGAGGGCAGCGTCGTCGACTGGGTCCTGGCGAGGGTGACGGTGCTCGACAAGCCCATTGCCTTTGCCGAATTGATGGGGCAGCAGTCCTGAACGGACAATATTCTCCAACGGTCATGGCTTTTTCGGGCACCCGGATCAGGAACGCCGTGACCGTTGCCCTCATCCCTGACCCCTCTCTCGCAAGCGGGCGGGAGGAGGTTGGTGAGTCGCCGGGGCGACTTTCATGGTAAGCGGAGGAAGCGAAATGGGCATTGACCACGGAAGCAATTGGGCTCCGCAGGCGCTGGGTCTGGTCCCGATGGTGATCGAGCAGAGCGGTCGCGGCGAGCGGGCTTACGACATCTACTCTCGCCTCCTCAAGGAGCGGGTAATCTTTCTGGTGGGGCCGGTCAACGACGTGACCGCGAATCTGGTGGTGGCGCAGCTCCTGTTTCTCGAGGCCGAGAACCCGGACAAGGACGTTCATTTCTACATCAACTCACCGGGGGGCTCGGTATCGGCGGGTCTTTCGATTTACGACACCATGCAGTTCATCAAACCCGACGTGTCGACCCTGTGTATGGGGCAGGCGTGCTCGATGGGAGCCTTTCTGCTGGCTGCGGGTAGCCACGGCAAGCGCTTTGCCCTCCCCAATTCGCGGGTGATGATCCATCAGCCGCTGGGTGGCTTCCAGGGCCAGGCCTCGGACATCGCCATTCACGCCAAGGAGATCCTCTCGTTACGCGCCAAGCTCAATGAGATCATGGCGCATCACACCGGACAGGCGATTGAACGCATCGAACGCGATACCGATCGCGACAATTTCCTTTCCGCGCAGGAAGCGGCAGAATACGGTCTGATCGACAAGGTGCTGGCCAAACGGGAAGCGATTTGATCTCGCCTCCAGGCGGTCTTCAGCGAGCTTCAGAGTGAGGTAGGACGACATGGCGGAAAAGAAAAGTGGCACCGAGAAACTCCTCTACTGCTCGTTTTGCGGCAAGAGCCAGCATGAGGTGAAGAAGCTCATCGCCGGGCCGTCGGTATTCATCTGCGATGAATGCATCGAACTGTGTAACGAGATCGTGCGCGATGAGATTGCCGGCGACCAGGTCGGCAAGGGTGCGAAGAGCGAACTGCCGACTCCCAGGGAAATTTCCGGGCTGCTCGATCAGTACGTGATCGGTCAGGACCAGGCCAAGCGTATCCTGTCGGTCGCAGTGTATAACCACTACAAAAGGCTTCGCCACTTCGGCAAGGCGAGCGACGAGATCGAACTTGCCAAGAGCAATATCCTGCTCATTGGCCCCACCGGTTCGGGCAAGACGCTGCTCGCGCAGACACTGGCGCGCATGCTCGACGTGCCTTTTGTGATGGCGGATGCGACCACGCTGACCGAAGCCGGCTACGTCGGTGAGGATGTCGAAAACATCATCCAGAAGTTGCTGCAGAAGGCCGATTACGATACCGAGAAGGCGCAGCGCGGGATCGTCTATATCGATGAAATCGACAAGATCTCGCGCAAGTCGGACAATCCGTCGATCACCCGCGATGTCTCGGGCGAAGGTGTGCAGCAGGCGCTGCTCAAACTGATCGAAGGGACGGTGGCTTCGGTGCCACCCCAAGGCGGCCGCAAGCACCCGAACCAGGACTTCGTCCAGGTCGACACGACCAACATCCTGTTCATTTGCGGTGGCGCTTTCGACGGGCTGGAGAAAGTCATTCGCAACCGTTCCGAGCGCGGCGGTATAGGCTTCGGCGCCGAGGTCAAGAGCAAGGACAACAAGAAGGCGATCGGCGAGGTGCTGCGCAGCGTCGAGCCTGAGGATCTGATCAAGTTTGGCCTCATTCCCGAGTTGATTGGGCGCTTGCCGGTGATTGCCACGCTCGAGGAACTCTCGGCGGCGGCGCTGGTGGAAATCCTCGTTGAACCGAAGAATGCACTGGTCAAGCAGTACCAGAAGCTGTTCGCGATGGAGGGTGTCGGGCTCGAAATACGGCCGGCGGCAATGATGGCGATTGCCCGGAAAGCACTTGATCGGAAGACCGGTGCGCGCGGCCTGCGGTCAATTCTCGAGGCCGTGCTGCTCGACACGATGTACGAACTTCCCGGAATG
>JAFLDC010000347.1 GCA_017302775.1 Sphingomonadales bacterium | reverse complement strand
CTGGCCTGCTCAGGGCGATAGAAGGCTATCAAGAGGGTGCAGACAGCAATGTCGGCACTGAACTTCAACTAGCAGCGCGAAGGCCAGCACAGGACCCCAGGTCGATGGGGCGTCGGGCCTTTGCCATCCTATCGAGAGCGACTGTTACCACTGAAGGGACCGACTGATGGCCAGACGAAATGCACGATCTCAATCATCGCAGAACGAGCCGGAGGCGGCCAAGCAGTGCCCAGACGAACAACATTGGCTGTCCGGGATCAATTACCAGCGCGATGGCCTGATCAGCTGGCGCAACCACGTTGCCTACGTGCTTCGCGAAGTCCCGGTTGAACAGGTCGGCGACGGTCTGGTGCAGGCGCTTTCCGCCATGGAGATTCTGACAACCGCCGCGATCCACGATCAGTATGAGATCGATCCTGACGGGTTCTCCGATTTCGGATTTTCCGATTGGCTTCCATATTGGCAGGAGCATTTTCGAAACTGGCACGATCCGGTGCGGGTGATGTTGGGAAATTTATGCCAATCGCCTGACGCTCGAAAATTTGCTGATGTGCTTTCGGCCGTTGATGGCGAGGTGCTGCTCGAATTCCTGCTGCCGCCATGTTGCCACCAAGCGAACCTAAACTATGCGCTCCGCGACATACGGCCCCAGGCTGCCATACCCTTTCCGCTAGGTCTTTGCTGTCAGGCCGGTGAGCGGATGATCGAACGTCTTTATCGCGCGCTCTATGACCGTTTTAGCGGCACCGCACCTTTCGCAACGCAACCCGTGCCGGAAGTCGTTGCGCTGCAAATTAACCATGACCGGCTCTGCCCAGCGCATTCGGAGGAAACCGCTGAACGAGGCGGCGGCGCCCAATTCGATAAATTCAGGGGCGAAGAGAAATGAACCAGTCGATCAAGGTGCCAATCAAACTCAAACGCCGCCACGCTGCCGCGCCAACCTACAAAATCAGGAAACGCGAACAAGAAAACGGACGGGAGAAAACAAACCGGGCTGGTGTAAGAAGAGGGGCACACAACTCGCTACCGTGTTGCGTTTCTGTGGTGCCCGGAAAGGCGCGGAAAACTGCGATCTATCCGCCTAGGCTGATTTCTAGTCGTCGACGCCAAGCTCTGTCCGGCTGCCTTAGCACCAATGGAGCCGCCCTAGAACTAGCCTATTTCAACAACTTGGCATTTAGGCTGATCACACCGCAGATCTCCGGAAAAGGGCACTGAGCGGTGGGCCAGATCAACATCACCACCGACGATAGCTTGATCGCCGCCATCGACCGGGTGGCCTCGGCACGCGGTATCACAAGACCCGATCTGCTGCGCAAGGCAATGCACGAGCTGGTCGAGGCCCACGATGCTGACCGTCTGGCCTTTGCGCGCGAGGAAGGCCCCAGGCTCGATTCCAGCCTGACCGCAATGGCGGTTCAGTTGCGCGAAGCCGTAACCGAACTCGACAGAGCCCAGCGCGAAAACCAGAAGCTGTCAAAGCGACTGATCGAAGCCTGGAACGGCGGCGAGGCGGCTGCACGCGCTGCTCAGGAGCGGATCAGCGCCCTTATCGCGGATCATCTGCGCGAGAGGTTCGATCCCTACCGCATCGGGGTGGACGATGTCCTCGGCAGGGTACAAGCCCTGCCAGCCAAGGTGGCCGAGACGCTGGGCGATGCATTGGGTGGGATCGGCCGCCAGCTCGCCGAGAATCGCGAGCTGGCCGCGCAGCCACGCACGGCAACCTACCTGTCGCTCAGTGATCGCGCCCATGTCGGTATCGCGATTTTTGCCGCGGGCTGTGCGGCGATGTTCCTCATGGGAATGCTGTTCGGACTGTATCTGAACGATGGGCCGGAACCGGCAACTAAGGACCCTGTGCTGGCAATCGTACCCACCCCCGCCTCCGCCTGCAGGGTGGTCAATTATGTGTTCGCCTCAAAGGACTGCCGGATTCCCGAAGCAGCCCGTCAGCGCGCGGTTGATGCGCTGCGAGAGGAAAAATCGCGATGATGTCGCTGGCAGGGGTTGGCGGCGGTAGCGATGCTGCGGGCTATTACCAGACGGATAACTACTACACGCGCGAACAGGCGTCGGAAGCGTCAGGCTGGCTGGGCAAGGGTGCCGAGGCACTTGGTCTGAAGGGTCCGGTGGACGAAACGAAGTTCGCCGCACTTCTCGACGGCCATCTGCCCAATGGCAAACAGATCAAATCACCAAGCGGCGAACATCGCGCGGGCTTTGACATAACCTTGTCCGCGCCCAAGTCAGTGTCGCTGGTCGCGCTAGTGGGCGGCGACAAGCGCATCGAGACCGCGATGCGCGAGTCGGTTGTGGCGACCATGGCCTGGGTCGAGAAGAACCTGATCGAGACGCGCATTTGGGACAAAGAAGCAGGCCGGCAGGTGACGGTCAAATCCGATAACGCCGTCATCGCCAGCTTTTTCCATGACGTGAACCGCAACAGCGAACCGCAGCTGCATGTCCATAATGTCCTGGCCAATGCGACGCTGGCGCCGGACGGCAAATGGCACGCGATCCGCAGCGAGATGCTGTATGAAAACCAACATCTGATCGGTGCGATCCACTCGGCGGAGCTGCGTTCGCGCATCGAGGCCTTGGGCTACGAAACCCAGGCGTCGAAAAAGGCGATCGATGGCAATTTCGAAATCGTCGGGGTTAACCGGTACACCATCGAAGGCTATTCGAGCCGATTGGACGAGATCAACGAGCATGTCGCGCTCACAGGCCACGATACGGCAAGGGGCCGGGAAATCGCAGCGCTGGAAACCCGTAGCCCCAAAGATCCGAACCTCACCAAGGAAACAGTGGTGGCGCAATGGCATGCCGCCGCCAAAGATCTAAACTTCGATCCCTCGCCGCTGATCTCTGCCTCCCTGGGCCGACAAGCCGCAAGCCAAACGGTCTGGACCAAGGCTGCGGAAGGCCTGCGCACCGTCGGCGCGGCGGGAATTGCCTTTGCCGCCCGGATGGGCCTGACCCCGAAAGACGGCGATCCGCTGGTGCCTGAACGCGTGGGGCGGCTCGACCCGGCCAGCTACGCCACTGCGCAGGCGGTGGCGTCTGCGGTGCGCGAACTGGGCGAGCGTGAAGCAGCGTTCAACCGCTTCGATGTCATGCGCACGGCGCTTCAGCACTATGGGCCTTTCACGGTGGAACATATCCAGGCGCGGATAGATCTGCTGGTCGACAAGAAACTGCTGGTATCGGGAGAGCAGATGATGACAACGCCCGCCGCAATCGCGCAGGAGCAGCGGGTGATCGATGCGGCGCGACAGGGCAATAGCGCGGCGTCACCAATCGCCACTGGAACCGATCTCGCGTCGCGGCTGCAAGTTGCCGCCAAGGAATGCGGCTTGCGTCGTCTCAACGAAGGCCAAGTCAAGGCCGGGATCGATGTCCTCACCAGCACCAACCGTGTCCACCTGATCCAGGGCGGCGCCGGGGTCGGCAAGTCAGCTGCGCTCGCGCCCGTTGCCGCAATTGCCCGCTCCGAGGGCCATCAGGTGATTGCCCTGTCGCATGTTGGCCGGATGGCCCGCGAAATTGGCGAGAAGGTCGGCGAGGACGGTCGCACAGTCGATAGCTTCCTCGGCAAATATGGTTCTGTTCTGGCTGGCAAGGCCAGCACCGAGCGCGTCGCCGAAGCGCGGGCGGCACTTGGCGGCGCGGTGATCATGATCGACGAAGCCAGCC
>JAFLDC010000346.1 GCA_017302775.1 Sphingomonadales bacterium | reverse complement strand
CGGGTTCACGACCAAGTACTCCGATCAGTGCATCGCGGTTGTCACCA
The DNA here is from genome assembly GCA_017302775.1 of Sphingomonadales bacterium. Next base: position 3,741 of record JAFLDC010000346.1, on the reverse strand, counting down.
GCCAATTCCCCCGCCATTAGCGCGGCCAGGGTCGGATCGAACCTGAGATCAAGAATTTGACGGCGCATCGCCGGGTCCCTGACCCGGCCATCTTCTATCGCCGCCCCCACCCAGCCATAGCCATGACTGGCGGCATGGCGATCCATCGTCGCCAGCCATGTTCCCTGAGTAAACTGATAAAGTCCCGCCGCACTGGAAGTTCCGGCGCGCGCCTTGGGGTTGAGGCTGGATTCGAGTTTCGCCTGGCCGAGCAAATAGGCAAAATCAATCCCCGTCGCCTCGGAGGCGCGGGCTATAGCCGTTCTGACGTCAGGCCGTTCGGGCGCAATAGCGCCGACGGGTGTTGGTTCGCTCAAGCCGTGCTCCCGATGCTACATGCAATCGGGATCAGCTCAGCAAGGGTCGTGCCAAATCAGCGGCGAGCCCCGGTGTAGGCATACGGCATCCCGGCATGGCTGCCCGCGCGATACAATGCCGGACCGCCCGTCAATGCGTCGAGCCGGGCTGCGACGTTGGCGGCGATCAGGTTGCGAACCTGGCGGTTGACCTCATTAAGCCGCCGCGCGGCGTCCAGCAGCCCGAGGCATTCATCATCGATACCGGCAGACTGCGCCGCAGACGCACTGGCATCAAGGGTGCCACACAATGCAATCTTGTCATTGGCGCAGCCCATAATCGCATCGAGATCGAGTCCGGCAAGTGCCTGCCTTTCAGCCTGCAAAACCGCGATCATTTGCCGCAGACTTTCGCTCAAGTGCATCATAGGGGTCACTTTCCATTCCTCAACAATAGCCCGGCGGCGATCATGGCATCGGCCACCCTGGCGGGAACAATCGGATAAGTTCCTTGCTCGATCGCCTTGCGGATTTCGGCGACTCGGTCGCCATCAACCGGCGCCAATCCTGGTCCGAACTCACGATTGCGAGCAACAGCCGGCGGCGCATCGGCAGGCTCAGCTGTGCGCTGGCCAAGCGGTAACCGCTGTTGAACGGCAGCGTGGTTATCCTTCGCGTTCACCGTCGCAGCGGTTAACCCTGCTCGTAAGCCTTTGGGACCAAATTCGATGGAAGGCATGGTGTCGCTCCCTGGTTTCGTGTCACAATCCAGAACGACGCCTGCGCCATGCAGTTAAGGCCTTCCTGCAAACAAATGCCGGACTACGGCAGATCAATGCCGACTGCACCAGGGCGTAGCACCCTGGCGCGCAGGACAGGGCCTTTCTCGCCCTGCCCCCTGACCTTGACCCAGGCACCCTCAGCACCGGATTCGAGCGCTTCGCCCGCTTGGGACACCGCAAAGCCTTCGCCACTAACCACGATCGTCACCGCGTCGCCCTTGGCAACGAGTGGTACAACCGCCCCTGCCGATGCGGCCCCCATCAACGGCACATAAAGCTTCCACCCACCTGCCATCGGGCACGCCACCTCTACCGTATCGCGGCGCGAACCATACCAGCTAAGGGTCAGCGGCAACGAGCACGGCGCCAGGCGCAGCCGCCGGTCAACCGGCTGCGCCGCTCCACCCGGCGTGCCTTGGGGTGTTCCGGTAAACTGCGCTACGGCGCGGTCCACCGCGGCAAGGTCGGCATGACTGGTCTGGGCCATTGCCGGCATAGCAGTCAGCACTGCGATCAGGCTGAGGGTTCGGATCATCTCTCGCTCTCCTTGGTGATTTTGCGCGGCAACGGCTGTGCCACTGGTATCGGAAGGTCAAAGGTCAGCGCAGCGGAAATCCCCTCAGCACCGGGCTCTATCACGACGCGCGCCGGTCGTTCCGCCGTCTTTGCCAGCGCCAATGCTTCGGCCTGAGCCATTGGCTCAGCAATGATGGTCAACCGCAAGCGCGGATCGGGCGCGACGGAGGCAATCCAGCCGTTGAGCGAAGGCGCGCCAGCGCCTTGCCGCCACAGCGCCACCGGTTCTCCCAGCGCAGGCAAAATGACCGGCCTGACCGGATCGGGCGGCGGGGGCCGCTCTCTCAACGCAGAGGCCGTGACCATGAACAGGATCATTGATAAGTCGGCCAGCACCGTCTGCCAGCCGCTACCAGCGCGCGCGATCACGGGACTGACCGCATCGGCAAAACAGTCTGCTGCGGACAAGCATCCTCCAATTGCCGCGCCAGCCAGTCGATCAGTGTCTGCCGCTCCCGCTCCTCCGCCACGGCGGCTCGCTCCACCATTCGCGCAAGCGGCGCGAGCAGCAGGTTTGCGACCAGCAGGCCGTAAAGCGTGGTCACTACTGCCATAGAAATGGCCCCGGCGATTGCCCCCTGGGCGAGCCCGTCAGCAGGCAACTGGCTCAATGAGATCAGCGTGCCGGCAAGCCCGAACACAGGTGCAAGTTCAGCCGCCTGCGCCAGGGTGCGAACTGCGCTGTTGCTATCTGCCAAACGGTGGGCTTTGTGCCGCTCATGCGCAGCTATCAAGGCCTCCACCGATCGCTGTCCGATCAAGGCGTCGGTCGCCTCGTCGAACTCACTATCGCCGAAGTGGTGCGGCACGGCGCGTAGCAAGCCGTCCTGTCTTATTTCCTGGACCTGCTGCGCCAGTTCGGAGCGCGCCCGATTGCCGTCAAACCGTCGCTGCCCCAGTTGGCTCAGTTGCACCAGAGTGGTTCGGCAATCGCTTATCCCGGCGCGCAGGACGGTCGAAATCAGTGTCCCGCCAAAGACTATCGCCGCCGATGGGCCGTCTATCAAGGTCGTAAGGTCCATTGCGCGGTGTTCTCCTTCACCGGGAAGAACGGCAGCCCGTCGGGCAATTCAGCGAATGCCCAAACTTTGCCGCTCTCCGGCAAGGAGTTGCCGCCTTGCCCCCTTCACCGCCGCTAAACGTGGCCGCTTCCAATGTTGGCACGGTGTTTGCGTTGCCTCTCCGCGCACACTTACGATGGAGATTGCCGATGGGCAGCCTGTTCGGAATTCATGGAGACGCCCTGCAACTGCAGTCGCAGCGCCTGGGGCTGATCACCAGCAACATCGCAAATGCCGGTACACCCGGTTACAAGGCACGCGACATCGATTTTGGTGAGGCGCTCAGAGCGAGCGAAGCGGGGTCGTCACCTTCCAGGGCAGCTGCCGCTGCAACCCGTTTCCGCGTACCGGTAATGCCATCGATGGACGGCAACACAGTGGAAATGGCGACGGAGCAAGTCGCCTTTGCCGAAACCGCAACCGGTTATCAGGCCACGCTCAGCTTTATCCGCGGCCGTGTCGAAAGCGTGACCCGGGCGCTGAAGGGCGAATGATCATGCCTGGCATGTCCATCTTCGGTCTGGCTCAGCGCGCGATGTCCGCCCAGCTGGTGCGGATGAATGCATCCGCGTCAAACCTGGCAAATGCCGGTTCGGTGACCGGTTCCGAGAGCGAAGCCTATCGTCCCGTTCGTCCGATCTTTCGGGAACAGTACGATCGCGCCAGCGGCCTCTCGACGGTCAACGTCAGCGAAATTGTCCGCAGCACCGCATCGCCGCTCAAGCAGTACGATCCCGATCATCCGCTGGCCGATTCAGAGGGCAACGTCTGGCTCGCCCCCGTCGATGAAAATGCGGAGATGGTCGAGATGCTCGATGCCTCGCGCCAGTACCAGAATTTGCTCGAAGCCCTGTCCACAACCAAGCAGCTGATGCTTGAAACCATGAGGATGAAATGACCGTCGCATCTATTTCCAGCGGCAATACCGCCGCTGCCACGTCCGCTCGGCAGTCCTTAGGGCAGGCCGACTTCATCCGGCTGATGACC
>JAFLDC010000345.1 GCA_017302775.1 Sphingomonadales bacterium | reverse complement strand
CCTTGGGGTTCTTGTGTTCGACGATGACCACCGGCACGCCGTTGACCACGAACATGACATCGGCGCGGTTGCCCTTGCGTGCGGGCGGCTTGAGCTTCCATTCCCATGTGACGTGGAAGACATTCTCGCTCGGGTGCTCGAAGTCGATGAGTTGCATGGGGCGATGGCGCTTCTCGGCCTCGTCGTACCATTGACGCTCACCGCGCAGCCACGAGAGCATCTCTCGATTGCCTTCAATGGTGGGCGGAATCGCCTCCAGCTTCTCAATCACCTGCCGGATGGCGTCGGCAGTCATCCACGGGTTGAACGCGGATAGCGCCGCTTCCAGTTCGCCCCGCAACATCATGCTGGAATCGCCGCCGCGCTTCTGTTTGGCAACATCGGGCGTGATCGGCGTCCAGCCAATCCCGACCGCGTGGTTAACCATCGGAAACTGGACGCTGCCGGCTTCGCTTATCTTCAACTCGCTCATGCCGCAGCCTCCGCAACTGACTTCAAATCCAGCGTCGGCAGAGCAAGGTCAGCGACATGAATTTCGCCGCTCATCAGCTTTTGTAGCAGTGACTCGAAAAGCTGATCGAGAATAGCACCCTTGCGACGATGCAGGTCCATCTTGCAGTCGATGGCATCAAGTACCGCGACGATCTCGCGCTGCTCATCAAGCGTGGGGGGAACTGGAACGGGAACGGCACGGAGTATCCCTGCTGTCAAAGCTGCACGCGTGCTTCCGTTGCCGGATGCGAGCTGCCGCAGGTATTCGTATTGCCCTTCAAGGTAGCTTCTGAGGAACTCGGGCAGGATGACCGTAGTGTCGGGCTGTATGTAGCCAACATGACGACTGATGGTCGCCTCTACTTGGAGCAGGGCACAATGCCCGAGTGTTTTTCCTTGTCCAACAATCGCAATGAGAACCGCGCCTGGCTGTAGCAAGGGAAGGCTTGATTTTCGGATCGCGTGTGCGGTGACGCGCTCGTCCGAATCGGCAATCTCCCGTTCGTACATCCGGCCGCTCGTGACCCACGGGATTGAACCGTCCTCCCAGAATTCAGGATCCTTGCGGTTAGGCGTCGTTCCACTCCCGATCCGCCCAAGATCCCCAAGCGGCACGCAATCCCACCCCTCCGGCAAAAGGCCGAGCTCGGTATGCTTCTGCGCCTCCCTCCGGAGGCCCTTCGAGAACAGCTTCCGCATCGCCGCGCGCTTAAGGTCGCCTCCGGCTTCAACGGCAGCTTCGTTAGAAACGATGGCCTCTTGTACTTTCCAGACAAAATCGGCGATCTTCGCCTGCTCTTCGCCATCAAAAGCGGGCATCTCGAAGTTTGCGATGTGTCCCCAAGACGTGCGCGGGTGCTGAACTCCGGTGGTGCCGGCTACCGCATGTTCGATAAACGAAGGCGCATGGACGACACCGACGAGGAACCGTGGATCGACACCTTCCTTCGGACGAAGAACCAGAAGCTCGGTAGTACAGATACCGGAATCCGTAGCAAGCACCGCCTTGTCGAGATACGGACGCAACTTTCCGTAGAGGACATCGCCCGCTCGGAACAGATACTTGCCGCTCAGAACGTCGCTCGCTTTGCCCTCACCGGTGCGGACGAAGCGACCTGAGGAAACGTGCTCAAGACCGACATAAACGGCAGGCGTGTGACTCGCCGGATCGACCTGCACTCCTACGAAGTCGCAGAGATCGGAGAGCCGCTTCGTCTCGTCCACCATCACGCCAACTCACGAAGCTTGGTAAGCGCGGCGGAGAGGTCGCGAGAGATCTTGGCGTCGGCGGAAATGGTGGCCTCGAAGCGTTCAAGGATATCCTTTAGCCCCACCTCGTCGCCTGATGATCCTCCGCCGACCCACCTGCTCGGGCTGAGATTGAAGTCTGCTTCTGCGGCCTGTGCACGGGTGATGACGGTCACTTCGCCGTCAACCGGCTCGCCCTTGAGGTAAGCGGCGGCAAGCGGGCGAATGTGCTCCTCGGGAATGAAGTTCTTCGGCCGCCCTTTCTGCACGCGGCGGGATGCGTTCAGCAGGACGATCTTGTCCTTGCGCGCCGCGAGCTTGCGCTTCGACAGCACGATGATCACGCCCGCAGCGTTGGTGTTGTAGAATAGGTTGTCGGGCAGCAGTATCACGCCGTCGATCAGGTCATGTTCGACGAACCACTTGCGGATGTTCCGCTCCTTGTCCTCGTTCTTGCTCCCCGAGCCGCGCGTCACCGCGCCAGTGTCGAGGACGACAGCCGCGCGCCCACGGTCACCGAGGCAGGCGACCGTGTGCTGGAGCCAGGCCCAATCGCCTTTGCCCGTGGTCGCGCCCCCTTGCGTCCTGAACCTGTCGAACGGGTCGTCGGCGAAGATGTCGGGGTTGAATGGCTGGTTCCACATCGGGTTGGCGACAACAATGTCGTAGGTTCGGATCTTGCTGTCCGGCGTCTTGAACTTCGGATTGATCATCGTGTCGCCGCGCGCCATCTCGACGTTCATGTCGTGGATGATCGCGTTCATCTGGGCGACAGCGTAGCTCTCGGCGGTCAGTTCCTGGCCATACAGCTTGAGGGGGACCTTGCTGGTGGGGTCCAGCTCGCGCGCGACCAACTGCGCCTTCACCAGCAGGCCGGCAGAGCCGCAGGCGTAGTCATGGCATTCCTCGCCGGGCCGGGGGCGCATGATGTGCGCCATCAGGAATCCAACCTCGGTGGGTGTGAAGAATTCTCCGGCGCTTTGACCCGAGCCTTCAGCGAATTTCCGGAGCAGGTATTCGTAGGCACGGCCTAGGAAGTCAGGCTGCACGTCAGCGAGGCCTAGGCGGTAGCGGGGATCAGAGAAGGTCTCGACCACTTCACGCAGTTTGGCCGGATTGATGTCGCGCTCGCCGTTCCGTTCGGCTGCGAAGTCCACCACGTCGATCACCCCAGACAGGGCTGGATTCTGCCGCACCACAGCGCGAACCGCCTTGGTCAGATGCTCGCCAATGTCCTTCGGGCGCGTCGGGCGATCCTGATCGTCGAGGGGCCACTCGTAAGTCTGCCGGCCGCTGATCACCGCCCACCGTGCCTCGGGCGGCAAGTAGAACCGCAGGAGTTCGTGATCTGACTCAGCGATCTCAAGCGCTGTGTCGCGGTCACCGTACTCCTCGGCCAGTCGCGTGATCTCGTCATCGAACACGTCCGACAGCCGCTTAAGGAAGAGGAGCGGCAGCAGATAATCCTTGAACTTGGCTGCGTCCTTCTCGCCCCGGATCGAGCACGCGGCATCCCAGAGCATTTGCTCCATGGACTTCGTGGAAGGCACCTTCACTGCGCGCCTGCGCCCGGTCACACCTGCTGCGGCTGCCGCCTCATCGACAGTGTCGTCCACCGCGACGCCGGCCTCGATCGCCAATTCAACGATCGCGTCACGCGCCGCGCGCTGGGGCTTATTGGCCCCGCCTTCCCACCGATTGACCGTCGCGAATGACACCCCAAGCCGATCCCCCAGCTGCTCCTGGGTTAAGTCGAGCTTCGAGCGGATCGCCCGCATGACGGCGGGAACGTTTGCAAGGTTTGTCATGTTTGTTATACAGCATACCCCCCGCGACGCGGTCAAGGAGATTCCCGTGAAGCTGCTGCGAGATGCAAAAACTTTGAAGGCGAAGGCGCTCAGCTCCCTTCGGCGGGGGCTTTCCGCATTCAACGCGTTCGACGATGACGGCCGAACAACGGCCGTCCTTCTTCACCTGCAACACGCGTCCGAGATGTTGCTGAAGGCGGCCCTTGTTCAGCATAAGATCTCGATCTTCGACAAGAAATCCGC
>JAFLDC010000344.1 GCA_017302775.1 Sphingomonadales bacterium | reverse complement strand
GGTGCCCGTTCCGTCTTCAGTTCTACGGCAATGGCCACAACTGGCTGGCACGTTCGCTGACGGCTGCAGGCATCGGCTACACCCTGGCCGACAACGCTTTCATCCGCATCGACGACTGGGAACGGGCTCAGCAACTTGCGGATGGCTTCTCCCCGGACACTCTGCATGCGATTCTGGAGGGCTACGCCCAGCAGTGCTGCCCAGTGCTCGATGTCTTTGCCCAGACCGATCACTGGAGCCTGATGCAGGTCGAGTACTCTACTGATCGGGTGTTTCGTTCAGAAGAGATCCTTAAGTCGCTCTACGAGGAGCTCCCGGCAAGCGATCTTCTCGATCGAGGTCGATGCCGGCATGACAGCGAGACAAGGCAAGTCTGGAAGCCGGGCAAAGTCTTCCGAGATCGCCGTCGAGCCGCTCGCGGCTTCGAACACCAAGCTCCCGTCGCGCAGCCCTTCATTGCACCGGGCGTCGAGCAACCGGGAGCGCGCCAGACGGTGCTGGAGGCTGCCGGTGGGGTGACTCGATTCGTCCTTGAGATACCCGTCGACGCCAGGAAAGACAGGCCGCGAGGCGCTGGTATGCTTTGCCGCATTTTGGGTTAAACTACACTAAATTACTCGGGTATCCACTACAGGAGCTGTGACAGATGGCGTTAACGACTGAAGCCGTGCAGGCGGCACTCAAAAATTTGATCGATCCGAACACCCAAAAGGACTTTCTTTCCACCCGCTCGGCAAAGAACATCAGGGTCGAGGGTGCGGATGTCGCGCTCGATATCGAACTCGGTTATCCGGCGAAAACGCAGCTGGATGAAATCCGTAGCAGGGTCATCGCCAAGCTCAGGACCCTCCCGGGGGTCGGCAACATCAGCGTCAACGTGACCGTCAAGATCGTCGCCCATACCGTCCAGCGCGGCCTGAAACCGCTGCCCGGGGTGAAGAACATCATCGCCATCGCTTCCGGCAAGGGCGGCGTCGGCAAGAGCACGACAGCGGTCAATCTGGCCCTGGCTCTGGCCCAGGAGGGCGCCACCGTGGGTCTGCTCGACGCCGACATCTACGGCCCTTCACAGCCGCAGATGCTGGGCCTGGCCGGTCAGCGACCGGAATCGCAGGATGGCACCTCGATGGACCCCCTGCTGGCGTACGGCTTGCAGGCGATGTCGATCGGTTTCATGATCGACATCGATGCACCGATGGTCTGGCGCGGCCCGATGGTGACGCAGGCGCTCGAGCAATTGCTCAAGCAGACCAACTGGCAAGATGTCGATTACCTGGTGGTCGACATGCCACCAGGAACCGGCGACACGCAACTGACACTGGCGCAGAAGGTGCCGGTGACCGGTGCGGTGATCGTCACCACACCGCAGGACATCGCCCTGATCGACGCGCGCAAGGGCCTGAAGATGTTCGAGAAGGTCGGCATCCCGATTCTCGGCCTGGTGGAGAACATGAGTATCCACATCTGCTCGCAATGTGGGCACGCGGAGCACATTTTCGGGCAAGGCGGCGGCGAGCAGATGTGTCGAGACTACGATACCGAGTTTCTCGGTGCGCTGCCGCTGGATGTCTCGATTCGCGAGTTGACCGACGCGGGCAAACCGACGGTGGTTGGCGCACCGGATTCGCGCGCGGCCGAAATCTACCGGACGATTGCCCGCCGCCTGGCGGTCAAGATTGCCGAGCGCGCCCGCGACATGACCGCCAAGTTTCCGAGCATCGTCGTCCAGAACACCTGACGTGACGGCCTGACCGTTGCCGCGCCGGTCGTGCTTGCAGTAGCCCTGGAAACCGGTCGGACCTGATCGGGCCTGGCGGAAAAACCGGGGCGCGGGCGCGGAATCTCCCGGAGCGCAAGGCGAGGGTTCGGCGATGGGCGGCGAAAACCGGGAAGGCGTGCTCGGTTTTCCCACTTCCTGCCGTCAGATCGGTCGAATCGGACGGTCTCCGGCTTTGGATCGGTTTCTTCCGTCGCGCGGACACCGTAAAATGAAGCACTTTAGTCTCTCAGCGGTGTGCGGGTACCAGCCATGACAATCAAGTCGGATCGATGGATACGCCGCATGGCGCAAGAGCATGGCATGATCGATCCTTTCGAGCCGAATCAGGTGCGCGAGATCGATGGTCGCCGGATCGTCTCGTACGGTACCTCGAGCTACGGCTACGATATTCGCTGCTCGAACGAATTCAAATTGTTCACCAATCTCAACTCGACGATCGTTGACCCCAAGAACTTCGATCCGAATTCGTTCGTCGAGGTCAAGAACGATTTCTGCATCATCCCGCCGAACTCGTTTGCCCTGGCGCGTACGGTCGAGTATTTCCGCATTCCGCGCAGTGTTCTGACCATCTGCCTGGGAAAAAGCACGTATGCCCGCTGTGGCATCATCGTTAACGTGACCCCCTTCGAACCTGAATGGGAGGGGCACGTAACGCTCGAGTTCTCGAACACGACGCCGTTGCCGGCCAAGATTTACGCCCACGAGGGGATCGCGCAGGTTCTCTTCTTCGAATCCGATGAGGAATGCGAAACATCGTACAAGGATCGTGGTGGCAAGTACCAGGGGCAAGTCGGCGTCACCCTCCCCAAGATCTGATACCGTGAGCGCTGCCGGCACTAACGGTCATGGCTGCGTCAGACACCCCGAACAGTGAAAGCCATGGCCGTTCCCCTCTCTTGCCGGGCGCATTCCGGCTGGCATGCCGGAAGCGCTCGCTGGGCGCGGAGCATGTTCCGCGAATTCCCCCTCTCGCCCCCCGACCCCTCTCCCGCAAGCGGGCGAGGGGTGGTTCCTGAGTCGCTGGCGCGACTTTCATAGTCAAGCTCTCTCTTGACTTGCTACTGGATCGCCCGATGGACTTCAATTTCCCGGTAATCGTCATCGACAAGGACTATCGCTCGGAAAATACCGGCGGGCTTGGCATTCGTGCGCTGGCCAAGGCGATCGAAAAGAAGGGCTTCGAAGTCTTCGGAGTCACCAGCTATGGCGACCTGACCTCGTTTGCCCAGCAGCAGAGCCGTGCCTCGGTTTTCATCCTGTCGATCGCCGACGAAGACTTCCGGCACGGCAAGGCTGACCAGACGATCGCCAACCTGCGCGCTTTTGTCAAGGAAATCCGCTGTCGTAACGAGGATATCCCGATCTTCCTCTACGGCGAAACGCGCACCTCGCGTCATATCCCGAACGACGTCCTGCGTGAGCTGCACGGCTTCATCCACATGTTCGAGGACACGGCCGAATTCATCAGCCGCTACGTCATTCGCGAGGCGAAGGCCTATCTCGAGAGTCTGGCGCCGCCCTTCTTTCGCGCCCTGACCCATTATGCCGAAGACGGATCGTATTCCTGGCATTGCCCGGGTCACTCGGGTGGGGTAGCCTTTCTCAAGAGCCCGGTGGGCCGGATGTTCCATCAGTTCTTCGGTGAGAACATGCTGCGCGCCGATGTCTGCAACGCGGTCGAGGAACTCGGCCAGTTGCTCGACCACACCGGCCCGGTCGCCGCCTCGGAGCGCAACGCGGCGCGCATCTTCAATGCCGACCACCTGTTTTTCGTGACCAACGGCACTTCGACATCGAACAAGATCGTCTGGCATTCGACGGTGGCGCCGGGAGATGTCGTCATCGTCGACCGCAACTGCCACAAGTCGATCCTCCATTCGATCATCATGACCGGCGCCATCCCCGTGTTCCTGATGCCGACGCGAAACCATTACGGAATCATCGGGCCGATTCCCAAGGAAGAGTTCCGCTGGGAGAACATCCAGAAGAAAATCGCCGCGCATCCCTTCGCCCGCGCGGTG
>JAFLDC010000343.1 GCA_017302775.1 Sphingomonadales bacterium | reverse complement strand
GGCATTACCGCTGGGTGACGATTTCCCTTATGATGCCACGCCCGGGCTATCGCGTGAGATGGTGGAACGCCTCACCGCGGCTCGCCCCTCGACCCTGGCCGCGGCCGGACGGGTGCCGGGAATCACCCCGGCGGCACTGGCGGCATTGATGGTCCATGCCCGCAGGCGGGCGGCATGATCCTGACCGACGAGGCTGGTGCGCGCGGGTGGTTTGCAGGGCTCGCCGAATGGGACGCTGCGGCCGCAGATCGGCTTGAGCAGCTGGCCGTGCTGCTGGCCGCGGAAAATGCGCGGCAGAATCTTGTAGCCCAGGCGAGCCTGGCGGCACTGTGGATTCGGCACTATGCCGATTCGGCGCAGTTGCTTCATCATGTTCCACGTGAAACAGGTGCGTCCTGGCTGGACCTGGGGACGGGTGCGGGCTTTCCGGGTCTGATCACGGCGATTCTGCGTCCCGAATGCGAAGTGGTAATGGTCGAATCGCGCGCCCGGCGGATCGCCTGGCTCAACACCGTTTGCGATGCGCTGGACCTGAAAAATGCAACCATCGCCGGGCAGCGCGTCGAACAGCTGGAAACGCGAAAATTCCGCGCCATTTCGGCACGGGCCTTTGCTCCATTGCCCAAGCTGCTTGAGCTATCCGCAAGATTCTCCACAAGCGAAACGGTCTGGCTGTTGCCCAAGGGGCGCTCGGCCCGGCAGGAACTGGCAGAGCTGTCTGGATGGGATCATACGTTCCACGTGGAACAATCGCTGACAGATGCCGAATCCGGTGTGATCATCGGGACAGTGAACGGCAGAAAGGGCAAGAAAGCGTGATTCGCGTTGCGATCGCCAATCAGAAGGGCGGGGTGGGCAAAACCACCACGGCAATCAATATCGCTACCGCGATGGCTGCCACCGGCTGGAAAGTGCTGCTGATTGATCTTGATCCCCAGGGTAACGCGTCCACCGGGATCGGTTTGCCGCCCGGCGAACGGGAACATTCGTCATACGATCTGATTGTCGACCAGATGGCGCTTTCTGATTGCGCCACGCCTACCCGCATTCCAGGTCTGGACATCGTGCCCGCCACGGTGGACCTGTCTGGCGCGGAAATTGAGCTTGTTGGCGTCGATAACCGCACGGATCGGCTGCGGACGGCGCTGAGCGGCCATAGCGGGTACGATATCGCTTTCATCGATTGTCCGCCGTCGCTGGGCCTGCTGACACTGAACGCCCTGTGCGCGGCGGATACGTTGCTGGTGCCGCTGCAATGTGAATTTTTCGCGCTTGAGGGGCTGTCCCAGCTTTTGCAGACTGTGGAACGGGTGCAGCAACGCTTTAATGCCGATCTTGGCATTATCGGGGTGGCGCTGACGATGTTCGATCGCCGCAACCGCCTGACCGATCAAGTATCGGACGATGTCAGGTCGTGTCTCGGCAAGCTGGTGTTCGATTCGGTGATCCCGCGTAATGTCCGGCTATCCGAAGCACCCAGTCATGGCTTGCCAGCGCTGGTTTACGATCACAATTGCGCGGGGAGCCGTGCCTACATGGCGCTCGCGCGGGAATTGATTTCTCGCCTGCCTGAGAAGAGGAAGGCCGCATGAGCGACGAAGCCGTTATCCGTACTCCGCATGCCAAGCGCCCGGCCTTGGGGCGAGGTTTGGGGGCCTTGCTGGGCGAAACCCGCCGCGAAGAGCCACTGGTTACGCCCGCTGGCTCCGCACAGGCGCAGGATGGAAGTGCTCCGGGGGCGGGCCTGGCCCTGCTGGCGGTTGCCGATATCGTGCCGCATCCGGGCCAGCCGCGCCGCACATTCACCGAAGAATCGCTGGCTGAACTGGCCGCCTCGATCGCGGCGCGCGGTGTAATACAGCCTGTCATCGTTACACCGCACGGTCCGGGGCGTTGGCGCCTGGTGGCGGGTGAGCGCCGCTGGCGCGCCGCACAACGTGCCCAACTCCATGAAATTCCAGCTATAATTCGCGATTTGAGCGAACGGGAAGTGACGGCGCTCGCGCTGATCGAGAACCTGCAGCGTGAAGACCTTAACCCGATTGATGAAGCGCGCGCTTATCACCGCCTCAGCGAGGACCAGGGTCTGACGCAGGCCGATATCGCCAAATTGGTCGATAAAAGCAGAAGCCATGTCGCCAATATCCAGCGCTTGCTGGCCCTGCCGGAAGCAGTGATTGGCCTGGTTGAACAGGGCCGGCTTTCCATGGGTCACGCGCGCGCGCTGATCGGCGTTGAAAATGCGGAAGCGCTGGCCCAGCAGGCAATCCAGCGCAATTTGTCGGTGCGCGAGGTTGAACGGCTGGCGCGCAAGGGCAACGGGGCGGCGGCGTCACCACGCCGGGCCCGGAATGAGCGGGACCTTGGCGATGCGGCCGACATTGCGGCGGTGCAAAGTCATCTTGAGGAATTTCTCGGGCTGTCGGTTCGGATCAATACCGATGCGGATCCCCGCTCGGGCGCTGTGACGATTCGGTATCGCACGCTGGATCAGCTTGATCTGATCTGTCAGCGGCTGACTGGTGGCGGCATCTGAACGGATCTGGCCCTGTTCTAAGGGATTTCCGGGGTCATTTGTTAACGTGTGCGGCGTCAGTGTTAACCACACTGATCAGTAATCATTGAACACAGTGGTTCTACTTAAGGTTCGCGAATGGGGGGTTTTTGCCGGCCATTCGGGTGGCGCTTTGACGTGCTGCCGGCACAAATGCTTGTAAGGGACCAGAACTCTATGCGTAATTCGCTTCGTCTCGCCGCTGTCGGCGCTCTCGCTGCTGCTTCGTTTGCAACTTCGGCGCAGGCTGCGACGACTGCAACCGGCACGGCCACTGCTGAAGTCCTCAGCTCGCTGACCGTAACCGCGACTGCTGATCTTCAGTTCGGCCAGATTGCCGCCAACACCGGCGGCAGCGTGACTGTAAACGCCGATTCGTCTGTTTCGAAGACGGGTGGCTTGATTTCGACCGGCTCGCGCGCTCCGGCGGCGTTTGATGTCGTTGGTTCGCCCAATGCCATGGTCATCGTTTCGCTGCCGACCGCGTCGGTCAACCTGACCCGCGTCAGCGGCACGGAAACGATGCAGCTTGGCAGCTTCAACACCGATCCGAACGGCGCTTTCCAGCTTGATACTGCCGGTGCCGGTTCGTTCAACGTTGGCGGTACCCTGACTGTCGGCGCCAATCAGGTCGCCGGAACCTATACGGGCACCTTCCAGGTCTCGGTTGAATATCAGTAAGCATTGCGGTGCCCGGGACCAGGGCACCGACTAAGCCTGATCCATGGAAGGGCCGTACCGGGCAAGCCGGTGCGGCCCTTTCGCATGCCTTGCGCCCAGTGCGATGGTTAGCCGAAAATTAACCCTGACTTCCTAGAACCCAGAGGTATTCCCGCAGCCGGATGGAGGCTCGCGGTAAGTGTTCGAGGAACCATCGATGCTGCTATCGCCCGCTTTTCGTCGCGCCGCATGGGGCGCGTCCGCTTTGTTCGGTGCGCTTTGGGCCATGCCCGCTCAGGCTCAGGGCGATCTGCTTGTCGCGCCGACCCGGGTGGTCATAGCCAATGGCGGCAATGCCGAAGTGGTATTGAGCAATATCGGGGCGGAGCCGGCCACCTATCGCATCTCGCTTGAGCTGCGACGGATGGATGAAAGCGGCGATTTCAACGATATTGCCGAGGCGGACGCGAACGCAAACGAACGCAACGTGACGCACCAGATACAGATACAGATACAGATACAGATACAGATACAGATACAGATACAGATACAGATACAGATACAGATACAGATAAAGAGATAGATTCTAA
>JAFLDC010000342.1 GCA_017302775.1 Sphingomonadales bacterium | reverse complement strand
CCGTATCATCCGCCAGCGTCACTTGCGTGCGAGGTTTTTCGATGGCGATCTGTTTGGTGATCCGGCCTGGGACATGCTGCTGGATCTTACCGCAGCGCGGGCGGAGCATACCCGCGTATCCGTGACGAGCCTGTGCATCGCCAGCGGTGTGCCACCGACAACGGCGTTGCGCTGGATCGGGCAGATGATCGACGCCGGATTGTTTCAACGCGTGGAGGACGATGCCGATCGCCGCCGCGCCTTCATCACCCTGACGGACAAGGCAGCCGATGCGATGGCGCGGTACTTTGCCGAATTGGGTAGTCAGGCAGCACGTGCAGTTTGAGGGTTTTCACCGGGCAATTGTTGGGCTAGGGGCAGCGGCCTGACCCCTGATCGGATCGTGAAGGGATGTCGGGCGCTTAGCTCAGTTGGTAGAGCATCTCGTTTACACCGAGAGGGTCAGCGGTTCGAGCCCGTTAGCGCCCACCATTTCCTCCTGTAGTCCCGCTGCGGTATATTCCGGCCGTTTACTGGGCCTCTGCAATCAGCCTCAGTGTTTCGGCATCGCCCCATTCTTTCGGCGCGGCGATACGCCACACTTCACGGCCTTGTGCGTCGTATAGCACCGTCATCGGCAGGCTGGGGGCCTCGTAATGAAACGCCAGATCGCCCTCCGGATCGAGCCATGGCTCTAGCCGGGTAACGCCGCGCTCTTGCAGGAACTTTCCGGCTTGATCGGGTTGGCCGGAATCCTGGTTCACCGTCAGCACTTTGACCCTTCCATCCAAGGTCGTGGCCAGCTTGTCGAGCGCTGGCAGTTCGGCGACGCACGGTGCACACCAGGTGGCCCACAGGTTGACCAGAATGGGCGTACCTTTCAAATCCTGCAAGGCAAGCTTGGCCCCAGATGGGTTGCGCAAGACCATGTCGGGCAACTGGCTACCCTTGTGCGAGCGGTCGAGCGTCCCCACTGCGACCGGCCCTGCTGTCTTGGCTCCGGCTGATGCTTGCGGTTGCGCGTCCGCGCCGCTTTGCCTATCGCACCCCGCGACGAGCAGGGCACAACCAAGGATAGCGGCGTTGAGCAAGCGGGAAGACGACACGGTGGCAGGCTCCAATGCGATGTGGGGCGGACGGTTCGCCGAAGGGCCCGCAGCGATCATGCGCGAGATAAACGCATCGATTCCGTTCGACAAGGCGTTGTGGCGTCATGACATCGCGGCATCGAAAGCCCATGTCGACATGCTGGCTGCCCAAGCGATCGTGTCACGTGAGGATGCCGCACAGATCGTCGCCGGGCTGGATCGGGTCGCCGCCGAATATGAAGCCGACGGGGTGCCGGAGGACTGGGATCTGGAAGACATCCACATGACCACGGAAAATCGTCTGGCGGAATTGATCGGGCCAGCGGCTGGCCGGCTCCATACCGCCCGCAGCCGCAACGATCAGGTGGCAACGGATTTCCGGCTGTGGGTGCGCGATGCGATGGAGGCCGCCGATGCCGGGCTGAAGGCGCTGCAGATCGCGTTGGTCACCCGGGCCGGGGAACATGCTGACAGCATCATGCCGGGGTTTACCCACCTCCAAACCGCCCAGCCCGTAACGCTGGGGCATCACCTGATGGCCTATTACGAAATGATCCAACGGGACCGGTCGCGCTTCACCGCAGCGCGCCGTCGGCTCAACCAGTCGCCGCTTGGTTCCGCGGCGCTTGCGGGCACCGGCTTCCCGATCGACCGACACCGCACGGCTACGGCATTGGGTTTTGACGAGCCAACTCGCAATAGCCTCGATTCCGTTTCGGATCGTGATTTCGCGCTCGATTATCTGATGGCAGCGGCGCAGGCCGCGTTGCACCTTTCGCGCCTCGCCGAAGAGCTGATCCTCTGGGCCAGCCAGCCGTTCGGTTTCGTCGTTCTGCCGGACAGTCTTTCAACCGGCAGTTCGATCATGCCGCAGAAAAAGAATCCGGATGCGGCGGAACTGGTACGCGGCCATGCCGGTCGGATCATCGGCAGCCTGACCAGCCTGATGATCACCATGAAAGGCCTGCCACTGGCCTATTCCAAGGACATGCAGGATGACAAACCGCCGGTGTTCGAAGCGGCCAGTCTGCTGACCTTGTGCCTGGCGGCGATGACCGGGATGATCGCCGGAGCCACCTTTCGGACCGAGCGGATGTGCGCCGCGGCCGAGCTGGGCTATGCCACGGCAACCGACCTGGCCGACTGGCTGGTACGCCAGGTCGGTATCCCGTTCCGCGAAGCCCACCACATTACCGGCGCGGCGGTAAAACTGGCCGAGCAACGCAGCGTGGCACTCGATCAGCTGACGCTCACGGAGCTGCAAAAGATCGATTGCCGAATTACCGATGCGGTCTACACCGCCCTGTCGGTCGAAGCGTCGGTTGCCGCGCGGGCCAGCTATGGCGGAACTGCCCCGGATCAGGTAAAGGCGCGCGTGGCCGAAGCGCGCGCTGCGCTTGGCCTGGAGTGATCGCGATGCGCTGTTTGCCCGTTTCGGCCCTGTTTCTGCTGCTCGCTGCCTGCGGGCAAAGCGCACCGCTCAAACCCGCCGCCGGGCAGCAATTGCCGCCGGCACCTTACGGCCGCGAAGGTACTGAAACTGCGGAAAATCTGCTGAAACCCACGCCGCAGTCTGCGCCGGAACGCAGTGTCGAATTGCGAAAACGTTCGGAAAAACGTTTGCAAGACCCGTTCGATCTGCCTCCCTCCGACGAAGAGTAAGTCCCGATGAACTATTTCGACTACCGTGACGGCGTTCTTCACGCCGAAGACCTGCCGCTGACCGAGATTGCCGAGGCCGTTGGTACGCCGGTATATGTCTATTCGCGTGCTACGCTGGAGCGCCATGCCCAGGTGTTTGCCGAGGCGCTCTCGATCTTGCCACGGGTTCATGTCGCTTTCGCGATCAAAGCCAATCCCAATCTCGCCGTCTTGCGGGTAATGCAGCGGGAAGGGTTTGGGGCTGATGTGGTCTCCGGGGGGGAACTGGCGCGGGCCCTGGCGGCCGGAATGCCGGCCAGCGACATCGTTTTCTCGGGCGTTGGCAAGCAGCATCACGAAATGCTCGCCGGGTTGGAGGCCGGGATCGGCCAGTTCAATCTTGAAAGCGAGGAAGAAGGGATCGAGCTGGCCTCGCTGGCCGCGCAACGCGGACTGACAGCGCGCTGCGCGCTGCGGGTCAATCCCGATGTCGATGCCCGCACACATGCCAAGATCTCGACCGGGAAGGCTGAAAACAAGTTTGGTGTGCCGATTGATCGCGCCGCGGAAATCTATGCGCGGCTGGCCGGACTGGCAGGCCTTGAAATGCGCGGTGTGGCGGTGCACATCGGCAGCCAGCTCAACCAGCTCGAACCGTTCGAAGAAGCCTTTGGCAAGGTCGGCGCGCTGATCGGGGAGTTGCGGGCAATGGGGCAGAGCGTGACCCATGCGGACCTTGGTGGCGGGCTGGGCGTGCCTTACAAGGTTGGCGAAGAATTCCCTTCACCGCAGGAGTATGCAGCCATGGTTGCGCGCGTGACCCAGAACTGGGACGTGACGCTGATGTTTGAGCCAGGCCGCGTGATTTGCGGCAATGCCGGGGTGCTGCTGACCCGGGTGGTGCGGGTCAAGCGCAGTTCAAACCAGGTTCCGTTTATGGTGGTGGATGCCGCGATGAACGATCTGGCTCGCCCGGCCATGTACGGAGCCTGGCACGATTTTGACGCGGTTCGGCCAACGGGTGAGCGGATGACCGCACATATTGTCGGACCGATTTGCGAGACCGGTGATACCTTTGCCATGAACCGCGAAACTGACGCCAT
>JAFLDC010000341.1 GCA_017302775.1 Sphingomonadales bacterium | reverse complement strand
CATTGTTCGATGCTGATCGCCTGTTGATCGACTATCTGATTGAGCCGACTCGTATCTATGTGAAAACCTTGCTGCCCGTCATCCGGTCTGGCCGGATCCACGCGCTTGCACATATTACCGGTGGCGGACTGCTCGAGAACGTGCCGCGCGTATTGCCCGATGGGCTTCATGCGCGGATTGATGTCGGAGCCTGGCCGCAGCCGCGGCTGATGGCGTTCTTGCAAGCTCAGGGCAATATCGAGCCCGCTGAAATGGCGCGAACGTTCAATTGCGGAATTGGAATGGTCCTGGCCGTGGCAGCAAGCGATGCCGCCGCGGTGCAGGCCGAACTTCAGGCCGCGGGCGAAATGGTCCACGTCATCGGCGCAATCGAGCCAGGCGCCCGCGGCTGCACGGTCCAGGGCAGCGCGGATGACTGGTCAGCGCGCGCCAGTTGGGAAGCAACCCATCTTGCCTAGCTTCCACCCTTCCCGTTTCAGGCAAATGCCGCAGATGACGCGGGTCTAGTGGCAGGGCGCGTTCCAGTCGCCGTGCTCATCTCAGGCAGCGGCACCAATATGGCGGCGTTGCTCTACGCCAGCCGGGCGGCGGATTGTCCTTACCAGATTGTGCTGGTTGCCTCGAACAACGCGGAGGCCGGCGGGCTGGCGCTGGCCAAGGCAGAGGGCGTCGCCACCTTCGCGCTGCCGCACAGGGGCATGGCCCGCGCCGATCACGATGCCGCAATGGATCAGGCCATTCGCGCAAGCGGCGCGCAATACGTCGCCTTGGCGGGCTATATGCGGATTCTGACCGCGGAGTTCGTCGCGGGCTGGGATGGTCGGCTGGTCAATATCCACCCGTCGTTGCTGCCGAAATATACCGGGCTTCATACGCATCAACGCGCGCTGGATGCCGGGGATAGCCACGGCGGCTGCACGGTTCATCTTGTTACGGCCAAGCTCGATGACGGGCCGCTGCTCGGCCAGACCCCGGTGGCGATCCTGCCCGGCGATACCGCCGACACGCTGGCAGCGCGGGTTCTGATCGCGGAGCATCAACTTTACGCGCGGTGCCTGGGCGATCTGGTCAGCCGCGCTTCCTCGCCAGAATGGTTGACGGCACAAGTTCGCGGCCTGGCGATGGCGCTACCCGAAGCCGAAGAAACAGTGTCACACGGCATGCCCTGTTTCGGGATCGTCAAAGGCAAGAAGTTCGCCTGGGTGTCGAGCGATCATCACGGCGACGGCAAGGTCGCACTGCTGGCCAAAATCAGCGGAGCAGACGAACAAGCCCAGCTGATTGAGAGTGACCCGGCCCGATATTATCGCCCACCCTACTTCGGCGACGGCTGGATTGGCGTCCGCCTCGATTTGGGTGATACGGATTGGGATGCGATTGGCAACTGGCTCGTCCGCAGCTGGCGCAGTGTCGCGCCCAAAAAGCTGACTGCACTCATGGACGCGGCCGAGGGCTTCTAGATTTCGCTGCCGTCAACCATCGGCCGGCTCTCCCGCGTGCCCCTATACCGCGCGTCAGGCTCAGCCGGCCCGGGGCTGATCACGACGTAATCATCGTGGACTTCAAGCAAAGTCCCGACAAACGGCCAGTCATCCATGGTGCTGACCTTGTAGCTGACCGTATCGCCAACCTTGAAAGTCGCTGGATCGAAGTTGAACGTAAACGGGCAGTCCTCGCTCTCGGCACCCATGCCTTTCATACCATTGCTCTCCTGTTTTGAGGTGAGCTTAGTGAATCCTCCCCATTTTGCGAAGCCCCATGGAGAGGATAGCACTGTCAGCCTGCTGACCGGGCCTTGGCCACGATCCCGGCGATCTCATCGACCAGCGCCAGACGCTTTTTCTTCAGGGTCTCGGCATATTCGTCCGAGGTGTTTTCCACGCCCGCCTCGATCCGGTGAATCTCTCCATTCACTTCATGATAGCGATCAGCCAGAGTCACGAAGTGCGGATCGTTCAGCTTCAACTCGTGAAGCAGCCCGTGGTCATCGGGAAATTCGGCGGCAAGCTCATGCGGAGTATTGGACATTCGGGTTCCTTTTGCTGATGCTGAAAGCCAGAGTGGCATCAATCCGATCGATCGCCTTGAGGTGAGTCAAATTACTGCAAGGCAATAGCAAAAAGGCCGCCGGATCACTCCGGCGGCCTTTGCTCATTCAGGTATCCCGCGCTCAGCCGACGATTTCTTCGGGCTTGAAGAAATAGGCGATTTCGATCGCCGCGTTCTCGTCCGAATCTGAACCGTGCACAGTGTTGGCCTCGATCGATTCGGCCAGTTCCTTGCGGATCGTGCCGGGTTCAGCGTTTGCCGGGTTGGTTGCGCCCATGATGTCGCGGTTGCGCTGCATGGCGTCTTCACCTTCAAGCACCTGAACCACCACGGGGCCGCTGATCATGAAATCAACGAGTTCGCCAAAGAACGGGCGCTCCTTGTGCACTGCATAGAACCCTTCGGCCTGTTCGCGGGTCATATGAATGCGCTTTGAGGCGACCACGCGCAGGCCGGCTTCCTCAAGCATCTTCGTAACCGCGCCGGTCAGGTTGCGGCGGGTGGCATCGGGCTTGATGATCGAAAAGGTGCGGGTAACCGCCATGTCAGTTTCCTTGCGAACGTTAGGATGTGGAAGAGGTTGGCGCGCCACTAGCCGGGAAAATGCTGCACTGCAAGGATGCGTGATCAGGCAGCCTTGACCCAGCTACCGGCCTCTTGACGCCAGTAATGCCGCTCCATTTCCGATGCCTCGCCCAATCGCCGCCAGGTTGCCCGGGCATCATCGATCGTCGATCCGTCGAACAGCAGAAAAACACGTTCGAACCCATCCGCCCCTTCGCGCCACTGCCCGTCCGCCAAGACCAGAAAAGTTGCCCCGTTGACCGGCGAGATTTGCCCGGACAGCAGGATGGGCTGTCGCGAGTCATGATCCGCGCCGGCTTCGCCATGCGCCAAAAAATGATCTTTCACCGCCCACAGCGCAGCGCCAATCCGCTCGCGCTGGAGTTGATCGGCGGATACGATCAACACCCTGGCCGCAGCATCGCGCATCTTGGCCGCAAGTTGTGGCAAGGCCACTTCGACGGAAGACTGGCTGAGCTGATAAAAATCAACGCGCATGGTATCGCCACCAGGCCGGTTTGTTCTAACTTTCCAGGTTATCCCGGACAAACTGATCAAGCACCCGAACGCCAAAGCCAGTCGCACCCTTGTCCCAGGTCTGACCTGGCTTGTTCGACCACACCATACCCGCAATGTCGAGGTGCGCCCAGGGCGTCCCCTTGTCCACATAGCGCTGGATGAATTGGGCTGCGGTTATCGATCCGCCTTCGCGCGGGCCAACATTCTTCATGTCGGCGATCGGACTGTCGATCAGCTTGTCGTAGGCTGGCCCGAGGGGGAAACGCCACAATTTGTCACCGCTGGCATTCCCGGCGGCCACCAGTTTGTCTGCCAGACCGTCATCGTTGGAGAATATTCCGCCATGCTCGTGGCCTAGCGATATGATCATCGCACCGGTTAACGTCGCAAGATCGATTATTGCCGCGGGGTTGAATTCCTTCTGCGTCCAGGTGATCGCATCGCACAGTACCAGCCGCCCTTCGGCATCGGTGTTTATGACTTCAATCGTCTGCCCGGACATCGACGTCACGACATCACCTGGGCGCTGGGCATTGCCATCGGGCATGTTCTCAACCAACCCGCAGACCCCGACGACATTGGCCTTGGCGCCGCGCTTGGCCAGGGCGAGCATCGCGCCGGTGACTGCTCCCGCGCCGCCCATATCCCACTTCATATCTTCCATGCCTGCCGGGGGCTTCAGGCT
>JAFLDC010000340.1 GCA_017302775.1 Sphingomonadales bacterium | reverse complement strand
CTGTAAAATTGGTATCGACAACAGCTGCAATATCGCTGGCGGCAAGATCGGTCGATCGGCCAGCTTTGGCGATACCTGCATTGGCCACTACGGTATCGACAGAGCCGAATGTTGCCTCAGCCGTCTCGTAGGCCGCGATGATCGATGCCTCATCCGTGACATCCATTGTTACCGCCAGCGCAGCATCGCCAAGTTCATCGGCCAAGGCAGCCACCTTTTCGATACGGCGTGCCCCGATAACCACGCGTGCACCTTCCCGGACGAACAGGCGCGCAAAGTGGGCGCCAAAGCCGGATGAAGCGCCCGTAATCAAAGCCGTACGACCTGCTAGCGAAAGGTTCATCGAAGCTCTCCTGTTGGACTCCGTTTAACCGAGCGCTTAAGCGACGCAAGCTCTTCGCGATATTCATAAGTTTTGCATACTATTTTTCGGAAGTTTGATTCCCGTCAAGGTGGGTCGGGCCAAAACGACACAATATGCGCACCGCGAAAGGAGCGGCGCTGATGAATGGCCAGATACCCGGAACCCATCTGTTCAACGGCCAGGCCGCGATGAAAGGTTATGCGCTGAACGCGATGTGCTTTTCCTTCAACGAAGCGGCCAATCGCGAGGCCTTTCTGCGCGACGAGGCGGCCTATCTTGACAAGTTTGGCCTTACCACCGCTCAACGTCAGGCGGTCGCCCAGCGCAATGTTCTGGCCATGATCGCCGCAGGTGGAAATATCTACTACCTGGCCAAGCTGGCCGGGATCTTCGGCCTCAATGTGCAAGATGTGGGCGCGCAGCAGACCGGCACAACGGTCGAAGCGTTCAAACAAATGCTGCTCGATCAGGCAGCAACTCCAGCAGCGAGGGAGGCCGCCCATGGCTAAGGTAATTGGCGGCCTGCTCACCAGTCACGTTCCGGCAATTGGCGGAGCAATCCAGCGTGGCGCGCAAGATGAGCCCTACTGGAAACCGTTCTTCGATGCGTGGCCGCGTGTGCGCGAATGGCTCGCCACTGCACGTCCAGACGTGGTTGTCATGTTCTACAACGACCACGGTCTAAACTTCTTTCTCGATAAGCTGCCCACCTTTGCCGTCGGTGCGGCAGATCATTACACCAATGCCGACGAAGGTTGGGGTCTCCACCCCTTTCCTATTCCGCGAGGCCACGCGGCGCTCAGCTGGGCCGTTATCGAGAAACTGGTCGAACGCGAGTTTGACGTAACGACCTGCCAATCGATGCTGGTCGATCACGCCGCTTCGATCCCGCTAAACCTGGCCTGGCCAGGACAAGACGCTGCCCCAGTGCAGATTGTCCCTATAGCCATCAACACGGTTCAACATCCCTTGCCCAGCGCAAAACGGTGTCTGGCGCTCGGGCGGGCTGTCTCGGAGGCACTCACCGAATGGCCAGGCGAAGAACGGATTCTGATCATGGGCACGGGCGGGCTCTCGCACCAGCTCGATGGCGAACGCGCCGGGTTCATGAATCCCGATTACGACAAGTTCTGCATGGATAATCTTGGCCCCGATCCCGAAGCCCTCACGCGTCATTCGGTGCATGAAATCGTTGAACTGTCCGGTACGCAAGGCGTTGAAATCCTAAACTGGATCGCCGCACGCGGGGCCATGGGCAACTCTGTCAGCGAAATGGCGCGGACGTACCACATCCCTATTTCAAACACCGCAGCGGCCGTGATGCTTTACGAAACTGTTGTGGCCGGAGCCGCCGAACAAACTCATCAGGCCACAGCCTTCGCCTGATCTTCTCACCAGTTCTCCCCACCTGGAGCGGCTTTCCTACGGGATCGCCGCTCTCTTTTTTTGGGATTTGACGGGCCGGAAATTCTGACCGTCGTACGCATCAAACGGCAGAACTGAACCGGCGCAGGGAATCTTGCCGATAGGGATCGAAGAGGGCGGCAATTGTCCGAGCGTAGGGAAGGCCACCTGGCTCAATGCTTAGATTACCTTGTTCCAGCCTGGCCAGACCGCGCTCAAGAAAAGGCGTCAGCCGCAGCGCCGCCTCCGCTGCCAGGTCGGTATCCAACTTAGCAATACCGCGACACAGCAGTGCCTCGATCACCGCACCGCGGCGCATGTCATCACCGCTACGCCGTATGCCGTGCGTGGCCGCCAGCTTATCCTGCGACAGGAGCATGCGATAGCGTCCGGCATTCTTCTCGTTCTGGACCAACAGATCAGGGAAACACCCAATCGCCGAAGCGCCCAGACCCACCAGAGTCGTAGCAGGGTCGTCAGTAAAGCCCTGAAAGTTTCGCCGCAGCGACCCATTCCGTACGGCTTGTGCCATCGGATCACCCGGCTTGGCGAAATGATCGAAACCAACCGGTACATAGCCCGCCGACGTCAAGAGGTTGTAGCCGAAATCGGCCATAGCGAAACGCTGAGCCTGATCGGGCAAGGCGTGGTCATCAATCCGGCGCTGGCGCGGCAAGAGGTGTGGCACGTGCGCGTAACCGAACAAGGCAATCCGGTCTGCACCAAGCTCGATCGCGCGCTCAAGCGTCGCTTCCAAAACAGCCAGGCTTTGTCCTGGCAGGCCATACATCAGATCAAAGTTAAGCGATGAAATGCCATTGCCGCGAAGCAGATCTACCGCTCGCGCAATGTCGGCGTCGGGTTGGACCCGGCCGATCGCGGCTTGTAATGCCGGATCGAATGTCTGAACCCCGAGGCTGGCATAAGTAACGCCGACCACACCCAATACTTGCCCCCATTCACGGCTAAGCGTCCGTGGGTCGAGTTCGATCGACCAATCAGGCCGGCCGAGCGGCATGTGCAGCGTCAAGGCGTCAACCAGTCGCACGAAGTCAGTGGGCGCGATGGCATTTGGGCTCCCGCCGCCGAATGCAATCCTGCCTACCGATACCTCTCTGCCTAACCGCACCCCGGAGATAGCAATTTCCCTGTGAAGCGCGTCCAGATAGCTCGCCAGCCGCTGCACCTTGTTGGACTTTCCGGTGTTGCAGCCGCAATACCAACAGATCTGATCGCAGAACGGGATATGCAGATAGAGCGAAACATTGCCTCGCGCCCGCTCCAAAGCGGCACCGAGATCGGCGCCGTCCACCCCGGGGGCGAACTCGGCAGCGGTCGGGAAGCTGGTATACCGCGGCACCGGGGTAGTCAGCAGTTCGGGGTAATAGCTCCACATGCCACCCGCATGGGGCATGGCAGGGGCAGCGGTCATTGCGCAGGCTCAAAGTTTCCCGGGCCGCGCTTGCGCGAACCGCCGCTGTGACAACCTTTGGCACAGCACAAACCCCGCTGCTCCCCTGATCCGCCCTCACCGACCGGGACCTCAACCGTATGCACCTGCCCATCGCCCGTGCAGATCTGAACCGCGATCGTGTCACCAGCGGTTATGATTGTGAGGTTGAGCATGGCCGGGATCATTGCGATCAAACTGAATTGCGCCCTAATCATGCGAGCGGCCCTTCATCATCATCGTACAGAATGCGATTTGCTGCCCCGTCCAAATCTTCAAACTGACCG
Organism: Sphingomonadales bacterium; assembly: GCA_017302775.1. The sequence continues at coordinate 318 of JAFLDC010000340.1, read as the reverse complement.
CGTTTGAGAGCCCAGAAAAATCCGGCGAGGCCGGTCAGACCCAACCCCAGTGCGACCGGCAAAAGGAATACCAGGCTGTTCATTTCGTGGCCTTCACCAGTCTTAGAGAATTGGCGACAACCACCAGCGACGAGCCAGACATCGCCGCAGCCGCGATCATCGGGTTAACATAACCGGCAATCGCAAGCGGAACCGCCAGCACATTGTAGCCGACCGCGAGCGCGAAGTTTTGCCGCACCACAGCCATGGTCCGCCGTGCAGCTTTGACGGCGCGCGGGAGGGCATTCAGAGAATCGCCGAGAAATACGAGATCTGCCG
>JAFLDC010000034.1 GCA_017302775.1 Sphingomonadales bacterium | reverse complement strand
GGGGACTGCTGCGCGGTGAGGTGCCGATGCTGGATGAAGACCGTTATTTTCATCCCGACATGGCAGCCGCGCAGGGTCTGATCGTGTCCGGACGGCTGGCTGCACTGGCGCATTTGCCGGGGCTCTCATGATCGACTGGTTGACGATCACGCCTGGCGACGCGCCACTGATCGTAAGCATCCCGCACGCCGGCACGCTCATCCCGGACGATGTTGCCGGACTGCGCTCGCTCGATCTGGCCCGGCGCGATGCTGATCACCATGTTGACCGGCTCTATGCGTTCGCCGTCGACCTTGGGGCAACGATCGTGCGCAGCGCTGTTTCGCGCACGGTCATCGATCTCAATCGCGATCCATCGGGCCAATCGCTTTATCCGGGGCAGGCGACGACGGGGCTGTGTCCGGTAACGACTTTTGATGGCGATCCGCTCTATATCGTCGGGGCCGAACCGGACGCGGTGGAGATCGAACGGCGGCGGACCGCTTACTTCGACCCCTATCACGCGGCGCTGCGCGAAGAGATTGCCCGGCTGCGCACCCTGCACCCGGCGGTGGTCCTGTATGATGCGCACTCGATCCGCAGCCAGGTGCCGCGCCTGTTCGCTGGCGCACTGCCGCAGTTCAACATCGGCAGCTATGACGGAGCCAGCTGTGCCGCATCGCTGACCGATGCGATCGCGGCCGCCTGCGCTGACGAAACCCATGTGGTGAATGGCCGCTTCAAGGGCGGCTGGATCACGCGCCGTTATGGGGATCCGGCGAGCGGCCTTCATGCCGTGCAGATGGAGCTGGCGATTCGGGGTTACGCCGATGAGGCGGGGCCGTGGCCGCCACCCTGGGATGGGGACCGTGCCGCGCCGCTGCAGGCCCGGCTGCGCACCATTCTGGGCACCTGTCTTGAATTTGCGAAGGAGCAGCAATGAACCGCCTTGATAACGCCCGCATCATCCGCGCCGCGCATGGCACCAATCTCAGCGCCAGATCGTGGCTGACCGAAGCCCCGCTGCGGATGCTGATGAACAACCTCGATCCCGATGTCGCCGAAGACCCGGCTTCACTGGTGGTCTATGGCGGGATCGGCCGGGCCGCGCGTAATTGGGAATGCTATGACCAGATTGTCGCGACCCTGCAACGCCTTGAGGGCGATCAGACCCTGTTGATCCAGTCGGGCAAGCCGGTTGGCGTGTTCCGTACGCACCGGGATGCACCGCGCGTCCTGCTGGCCAACTCCAACCTGGTGCCGGAATGGGCAACCTGGGAACATTTCCACGAACTCGATCGGGCCGGTCTGATGATGTACGGCCAGATGACCGCTGGTTCGTGGATCTACATCGGCAGCCAGGGCATTGTGCAGGGAACCTACGAGACCTTCGTCGAAATGGGCCGCCAGCACTATGGCGGCGACCTGTCGGGCAAATGGATCCTGACCGGGGGGCTTGGCGGAATGGGCGGCGCGCAGCCACTGGCCGCGACGATGGCGGGGGCAAGCTGCCTGGCGGTTGAATGCCAGCCTTCGCGGATCGAAATGCGGCTGCGCACCGGCTACATTGATCGTCAGACCGATAGCCTGGATGAAGCGTTGGAGATCGTGGCGAATGCCAAGACGCCGGTTTCGGTGGGTCTGCTGGGCAACGCTGCCGATGTCTTTCCCGAAATCTACCGGCGCGGGGTGCGGCCGCACGGCGTTACCGACCAGACCTCTGCGCACGATCCGATCAACGGCTATCTGCCGCAGGGCTGGACGCTGGATCAGTGGTTCACGGCCCGCGAGCAAGACCCGGCCAGTGTTGAAAAGGCTGCCCGGGCTTCGATGGCGGTTCATGTCCGTGCGATGCTCGATTTTGCCGCCGCTGGCGTGCCGACCTTCGACTATGGAAACAACATTCGCCAGGTTGCCAAGGACGAAGGCGTCGCCAATGCGTTCGACTTTCCGGGGTTTGTGCCTGCCTATATTCGCCCGCTGTTCTGCCGCGGGATCGGCCCGTTCCGCTGGGCCGCGCTGTCCGGCGATCCGGAAGATATCTACAAGACCGACGCCAAGGTGAAGGAGCTGATCCCCGACGATCCGCATCTTCACAACTGGCTCGACATGGCGCGCGAGCGGATTCATTTTCAGGGGCTGCCCGCGCGGATTTGCTGGGTCGGGCTGGGGCAGCGCCACCGCTTGGGTCTGGCCTTCAACGAAATGGTCAGAAAGGGCGAGCTGAAAGCCCCCGTGGTGATCGGCCGCGATCATCTCGATTCCGGCTCGGTCGCCAGCCCCAATCGGGAAACCGAAGCGATGCAGGATGGATCGGATGCCGTGTCCGACTGGCCGCTGCTCAACGCTTTGCTTAACACCGCCTCGGGCGCGACCTGGGTGTCGCTGCATCACGGCGGCGGCGTCGGCATGGGCTATTCGCAGCATGCCGGGATGGTGATCGTTGCCGACGGAACCGATGATGCGGCGCGGCGGCTGGAGCGGGTGCTGTGGAATGATCCGGGCACCGGTGTGATGCGCCACGCCGATGCCGGCTATGACATCGCGCGCGATTGCGCGCGGGCGCAGGGTCTAGATCTTCCGGGCATCCTTTGATGCGTGTTCCCTGCGCGGCCACGTCGCCCGGGCTGCCAATCCGGGAGTTCCCCTAGGCTGGGTTTGACAGGACTTTTGCCATGGCCGTCTAGCACCCTTCGCAGCCCTGCCAGACCGGCTGCGGCGGAGGAGTGCGATGAACGGCGTGGCGGACCTATCTGACAGCCAGGGCCTTCCCGGCAAGGAGCGCCGATCGGGCCGACGTTTCACGTTGGTCCTGCGGGCCGGCAAGCTGATCTGCGATGCCGGTGAATTTCTGTGCGTGTTGCGCGATGTTTCCGAACGCGGCCTGCGCGCCCGCCTGTTTCACCCGTTGCCGGAATGTGCCGCTTATGAAGTGGAATGCGGCAGCGGTGCCCGCTTTCCGCTTGAACCGGTATGGTCACGCGGGGGTGACATGGGCTTTCGTTTCGCCGCCGGCCCGATCGATATTCGTGCGCTGCTGGCAGAGCAGGGGCCCTTTCCCAAGCGATCCATTCGGCTGCGACTGGGTGAGGCTTTGCCGGTCCGGCTGAGCGGCGATGACGGCGCGCGGCTGGCCAGGCTTGATGACATCTCGCAGCACGGCGCCCGGATACAGGTTCCCGGCGGGCTCGCTTTGGGTGAAAAAGTCCGGCTTGAAGCAGAAGGCCTGCCGGTTCTTCATGCCCGGGTCCGCTGGCGTCGCGGCAAGCAGTGTGGCCTGGTCTTTCAGGAGGGGTTTCGGCTCGATGATCTCGCCGCCCTGGTAGCCCGGCTGCAGTGCCGCACGGCTTTGCCCGCGATGGCGGGTACAGAAGCCGCCGCGGTGCACGTCGTTAACCAGTGATTAGGCATTTTCCTTCACTTGTCGCTGCCAGACACCGACTGGGGGCAAAATGGCTGTTACCGGCATTTCCGGCGCACCGAATTCCGCGCTGAACCGAGAGAAATCCGTTGATGTGGCAATCATCGGGGCCGGCCCCGCCGGGCTGACCGCCGCTTATCTGCTGACGAAGGCCGGTAAATCGGTGGTCGTGATCGAGCAGGACCCAACCTACGTCGGAGGAATCAGCCGTACCGTTGAGGTTGACGGATACCGCTTCGACATTGGCGGTCACCGGTTCTTCTCCAAATCGCAGCAGGTGGTCGATCTGTGGAACGAAATTCTGCCAGACGATTTTATCGAACGTCCGCGGATGAGCCGGATCTACTACGAGGGCAAATTCTATTCCTACCCGCTGCGCGCGTTTGAGGCGCTGTGGAACCTGGGGATCGTGCGCTCTGCACTGTGCATGGCCAGTTTCGCGAAGGCGAAGGTCTTCCCCAACAAGACCATCAAGAGCTTTGAGGACTGGACCGTCAACGCCTTTGGCTGGAAGCTCTATTCGATCTTCTTCAAGACCTATACCGAAAAGGTCTGGGGCATGCCCTGCGACGAGATGAGCGCCGATTGGGCCGCCCAGCGGATCAAGGGCCTGTCGCTGTGGGGCGCGGTGGTCGATGGCCTGAAGCGCAGTCTGGGCCTCAACAAGGTTCCCAATGACGGGATGCAGGCCAAGACCCTGCTCGAAAGTTTCCGTTATCCCCGGCTGGGCCCGGGCATGATGTGGGATGCAGCCCGCGACAAGGTTGTTGCGACCGGCCGCGGCGAGGTGTTGATGGGCCACGCACTCAAGCAGCTCGCCAGCGATGGCCAGGGCGGCTGGCGGATGACTGCAAGCCATGCGGGGGGTGAAACGGTTATTCGTGCCAATCATGCGATCAGTTCGGCGCCGATGCGCGAGCTGGCCGCGCGGCTTCACCCGTTGCCGGCATCCAGCCTGCATGCCAAGCAACTCAAATACCGTGATTTCCTGACCGTCGCGCTCAAGATCCGCAGCGATGACCTGTTCCCGGACAACTGGATCTACATCCACGATTCCAAGGTCAAGGTCGGCCGGATCCAGAACTTTCGTTCGTGGTCGCCAGAAATGGTGCCGGAACAAGGGGTGGCCTGTGTCGGTCTGGAATACTTCTGTTTCGAAGGGGACGGGCTGTGGTCGATGGCGGATGCCGATCTGATCGAACTCGCCACGCGCGAACTGGCGCAGCTTGGTCTGGTCTCGGCGGAACAGGTATTTGGCGGGGCGGTGGTTCGGCAGGAAAAGGCCTATCCGGTCTATGATGAGGACTATGCCGACAACGTCGCAGCGATGCGCGAGGAGCTGGAGAGCCAGCATCCCGGTCTTCATCTGATCGGCCGTAACGGCATGCATCGCTACAACAATCAGGATCATGCCATGATGACCGCCATGCTGACCGTTGAGAACATCCTTGCCGGGTCGCGTGTCTATGACGTGTGGTGTGTGAACGAAGACGCCGAATATCATGAAGCAGGCAACGAGGGCGCCGAACAGGACCTGGCTGAACGGGTGAAGCCAAGCGCCGATCAGGCCGCCGCGCTTCGTTCGCTGCGTGATGTACCGGAACGGATCGGCCCGGCGGACAAGCGCGACGCGGCCTGAGCCATGCTGAGCCGCGTCTTCGATCTGGTTTTTGTGCGGTATGTCGCTGCCAGCGCCTTCGCCCTGGCGGTCGATATGGGTGCATTCCTGGCGCTGTTGGCCGTGGGGTTGGACGCCGCAGTCGCGGCCGCCACCGGCTATGCACTGGGGATTGCCGCGCATTGGATCGTGTCGAGCCGGGTGGTATTCGCTGCGGGTGTCGCCCGGCGCGGTCCGCAGCGGCACCGCCAGAAGGCCATGTTCGCGGGATCCGCGCTGGCCGGTCTCGCCCTGACCACAGCGATCGTCGGGGCGGGCACGGGTCTTGGGCTTGATCCACGACTGGCCAAGCTGGCGGCGATTGCAGCCAGTTTTACCCTGACATGGCTGCTGCGTGAGCGGGTGGTGTTTCGACCGACGGCGGCGACATGACCCGGGTCGAGCGTCGCCGACCGGCTTTCACTGCCGATCTGGTGGCGCGGGTCAGCCTGATCTGGCTATTCGCTGCGATCATTTTTGTCGCCGCCCGGTGGCAGGCGATCGCCGGGCTGCAACTGCCCGATGCCGATGATACCTTGCGGCTGGTGCAATTGCGCGATCTGGTTGCTGGTCAGGCATGGTTCGACCTGCACCAGTATCGGGTAAACCCCCCGCACGGCATGCTGATGCACTGGTCGCGGCTGGTTGATGCGCCGCTGCTTATTGTCCATTCCGCACTCGCACCGATTCTGGGACCGGACATGGCGGAGCGGATTGCGATCGTGCTGGTTCCCCTGATGACGCTATATGCCGCCTTGCTGCTGACCGGACGGCTGGCGTGGCGGATGATCGGGGATGCTGCCATCGGCCCGGCTTGCATCGTGCTGGTTCTGGCCGGGGCGGTCGCCGGGCAGATGCAGCCGCTGCGGATCGATCATCACGGCTGGCAGATCGTGTGCTTGCTTGCGGCGATGAACGGGCTTGCGGCCCGCGATGCGGTGACGGGCGGCCGGATCGCCGGAGCCGCGCTGGCGCTGGGCATGACAATCAGCCTGGAACTTCTCCCGCTTGCGGCCCTGGTCGGCGCTGTTCTGGCGCTGCGCTGGATAGCCGATCAGCAGGCCAAGATCCTGTGCATCAACTACCTTCAGGCTTTGACCGTGATTGCCGGACTGGCTTTCGTGGCGACGCGCGGACTGGGCGATCTGGGCGGTCATTGCGACACGCTGTCTCTGCCTTATCTTGCCGGATTGGCGGTGATGGCGCTGGGGCTTACGGCGTTAAGTCTGCGCCAGCCGGTTCCGCCGTCCTTGCTGATCGGCGGGTTCGCCAGCTGCGCAGGCGTCGCGGCGTGGACCGTATTGACGCTGGCACCGCAATGCCGCGGCGGGCCTTTTGCGGCGCTTGACCCGCTGGTCCAGTCGTTGTGGTATGACAACATCCGCGAAGGCATGCCGATCTGGCGGCAGGACCTTGGCACGATGTTGCGGATGCTGGTTCCGCCCCTGGCAGGACTGGCGGCCACCGCGCAATTGTGGCGGGGCAATGCCGGGTGGCTACGCCGGTTCTGGTTCGAATATCTGTTGATCAGCGCGGGGGCGTTGGCCCTGGCGCTGATGGTTTCGCGCGCCGCCGGCTTTGCCAACGCGCTCGCCGCCGTGCCGCTGGGCTGGATGCTGCACGGCTGGTACCTGCGGGCCAAGACATTGCGCCGCATCGATCGGCGCATTGGCCTGTTGGCAGCCGGGGCACTGGTGTTGATGCCCGATCTACCGCTGCAGGCCGCCCGCCTGGCCTCGCCGGCCCGCTCGCCAGCGGGACCATCGGCGCAGACGGTCTGCGATATATCCGCCGCCGGTCCGGCTCTGGCGGCGCTTTCACCCCGGACCCTATTCGCCCAGATCGACATTGGCCCGCAACTGTTGCTGCACACCGGTCACAGCGTGGTTGCGACCGCGCATCATCGTGCGCCGCAGGCGCTGCACGATATCATTGCGGCATTCACGGCCGATCCGGCCCGTGCCGAGCAATTGATCCGCGCACATGGGGCTGGTCTGGTGGTTATCTGCCCAGATCTGCCGGAAACGATGATCTACCGTGAAGCGGCGCCTAAGGGGCTGATGGCCGATCTTGTTGGCGGGAAGGCTCCTGTCTGGCTCAGACCCTTGCCTTCCGCGGGTTACAGCGGGTTGATGGTGTGGGAGGTCGTACCCGCTCAGGCCGGAACAAAAGCCAGCGCATCACCGTTCATGCAGTAACGCTTGCCGGTGGGTCTGGGACCATCATCAAAGACATGTCCCAGATGGCCACCACAGCGCGCGCAGTGAACTTCGGTGCGGGCATAGCCGGTTTCCCAATCGCGCGAAGTGCCGATCGCACCGGGCAGAACGTCCCAGAAACTGGGCCAGCCAGTGCCGCTTTCATACTTGGTGGTGCTTGAATAAAGCCGGTTGGCGCAGCCTGCGCAGACGAATACTCCGCGCCGTTTTTCTTTGAGCAGGACCGAGGTACCCGGCACCTCGGTCGCTTTCTGGCGGAGGATGCGGTACTGCCTTGCCGTCAGGCGCTTGCGCCATTGGGCATCGCTCAGCTGGACCGGATAGGCACGGGCTTCGGCACGCGCGCCACAAGCAGCCAGCACGGGCAAGGCTGCCCCCGCGCCGAACCAGGCCAAGGCCCGCCGCCGCGAAAGCGCACCGCGCATGCTCAGAACTTCTCGAGCGTCACGTCCATCCGGCGGAAGCCATGGACAAAGTTGGCGCGGACCCGCTCAACCTTGCCGGTGACATTCACCCGCATCCGGCGCTTGTGCATCTCTTCCATCAGGGTCTTGAGTTGCAGTTCGGCCAGACGTGCACCAACGCAGCGGTGAATGCCATAGCCGAACGACAGGTGCCGCCTGGCGTTATCGCGGTTGAGGATGACCTGGTCAGGGCTGTCGAACACCTCTTCATCGCGGTTTGCTGAAATGTACCACAGAATCAGCTTGTCCCCGGCCTTGATCTGGTGACCGAACAGGTCGGCATCGGCGGTGGCGGTGCGCCGCATATGCGCCAGCGGCGTCTGGAAGCGAATGATTTCCTGCACCGCGTTGGGGATGACCGAAGGGTCGTTTTCAAACAGTGCGCGCTGATCGGGGAAGGAATGCAGCGCGTGGGCGATGCCCGACATGGTGTTGCGTGTGGTATCGTTACCGCCGACGATCAGCAGGATCAGATTGCCCATGAATTCCTGCGGGCTCATATGATTCATCGCGTCGGAATGGACCATCATCGAAATCAGGTCCCGCTGCGGCGGCTTGCCCATCCGGTCGATCCACAGCGACTGGAAGTACTGCGCCATTTCGTTGAAGATTTCCCACCGGGTATCAGCCAGTTCGCGAGCCAAACCCAGTTCGACATCGCCGGCCCAGTCCGACCAGAAAGTCAACAACCGGCGATCCTCCCACGGGAAACCAAACAGGATGGCGAGCATTCCCGTGGTCAGTTCAACCGAAACCTTGTCGACCCAGTCGAACTCCTGCCCAAACGGCAGCGTATCCAGCGTAGCGGCGGTGCGTGCCCGCACTTCCTCGGCCAGTTTCTCGATCTCGCCGGGGGTGAAGGCCGGGGCCACGGTGCGGCGCTGGCCGGTATGCTCGGGCCGGTCCATCGCGATGAACATCGGCAGACGGCGCTCGGCCAGCTGCTCAGGGGTGGCGTCTTCGGGCGGTTCGCCGATGGTGATCCCGCCCTTGTCCCACGACGAGGAGTAGAGTTCGGGCAGTGCCTCGACATGCTGGATCGCCTTCGAGCTGACGACGTTCCAATAGGGGCCATACGGCGATTCGGGAACGAAATTGACCGGCTCTTTCGCGCGCATTTCAGCGAAAATCGGTTGCCAGCGATCCTCGACGTAAATATCGCTGCGGGAAACATCCCATGGATGTGTGTGGACCGGCAGTTCCTGGCCGTGGTCCTTCAGCCACCCCTCAAACGCCTCGGTCGCGGTAGGCGCGGTGCGATAGATGAATTTCTCCGGGGCGGCTGCCTGGCTTGCCATTGCTCGACTCTCCATTGCCCGCATCTTGGGCGATGCGTTGCTTGCCGAGACTTATCCCGCCTAACTTACCAATATGTCAATAGCATCTCGGTGAACGACTGTCTGCGCCGGTCAGGGTGTCGCCGGGTCGCCGGTAACCTCTGCGGAATCCGGTGCCCGGCGCTGCCAGAACCGGGTTTTGCTGACCTTTGCCGGTCCGCTTTGCATCACCCGTTTCTTGAACATCGCCGCCCCGGCCCTGACCAGCAGAGCCACACAAAGCACCTGCCACGCAATCGTCACCAGATGGATCCACAGCCCCTCGTGCTGGGCGGCAGTGGCCAGCATCATAAAGGGCGATGAGAACGGCACGATCATGGCTGCCTTTTCCACCCAGGTGCCCGGCATGGCCATGGCAAAGCTGGCGAAGAAGAAATTGAGCAGCTGAAGCATCGTAACGGGCATCGACAGGGTCTGCACTTCACGCACGGTCGTCGCCAGCGAACCGATCGCCAGAAAGATCGAGCCCAGCAAGAGGTAGCCAAGCGAGAAGTAGATCACGCCGAGTCCGAAATAGGTCGGCCATCCTACTGCGGGGGCGGCATAGTCGGCCAGACTGTGTCCGGCACCATACCACACCGCGCCGCCGACCAGTGCCCACACGCTGATCCCGACCCAAGAAACCGCCAGCATCGCAAACAGTTTGCCCAGGAATACCGCGTCCATCGGTATGGCGGCGGCCAGCACTTCGATGATCTTGTTGCCCTTTTCCTCGACCAGGTTGGACAGCACCATGCCGGCCAGCAGCATTGTCAGCAGGAACAACACCGTCTGGCCGATCTGGGCGGTCAGAACGCGGCTCTGGGTTTGATCGGCTTTTGAAGTGGCGACGCTATTCAGCCCCACTGCCGGAAAGGTCATCGGGCCGTCCCCGGCGGCGCGCGCGGCCAGCATGCCGACCCGGCCCTGCCAATCCGCGATACGGTCTTGCGGGCCGGTCAGCACCGGTTTGAGCGGGGTTCCGGTGACGATCGCGGCAAGGTTGGCGCGGTTCGATTTGAGTTCGGCGACGGCATCGAATTGCTCGCCCGGCTTCAGTTCGCGAACCACCAGCAATGACGGCATCGCCGGGCCGAGCTGATCGGCCAGGGCTTTCTGGGCCCGGATCATGGCATCGGTATCGGCGGGGCTCATCGCCACACCCAGTATCGGCCGTTCCACGCTCATCTTGACCTTCTGGCCGATGCCACCTGCCAGACTGCCGACCAGCAGGGGAAACAGCGGGCCGAGCAGAAAGAAGAAAAAACTGCGCGAAAACAGGATCGCGGTAAAATCGCGCCGTGCCACGACCAGCGCTGCTGCCAGGGTGGAGAGTCGTCCGGTGTGATGGGGACTGGTCATCACCGCATCTCCTCTTTATCCTGCTCCAGCGCACGGGCGGCGGCCTCTCCTGCGATCGCGACAAAGGCATCGTGCAGCCCGGCGCGCTCGATCGACAAGGACAGGATGCCCGCATCGCCCTCGATCAGGGCGCGCAGCAGCGGCTCGATCCCGCTCTCTGGCAATGTGAAATACCAATGGGTGCCTTCATGCCGGGCATCGCCGGGCAATGCCTGGCGCCATGACCCCTCATGCGCGCGAGTTTCCAGCCGGACCTGCGGCCTGATCCGGTCGCGTGCCACATCGACCGGGCCCGCGAAGGGCACCTTGCCCCCGGCGATGATCGCTACCTCGTCGCACAGCCGTTCGGCGTGGGCTATGACATGTGTCGAAAAGATCACGGTGGTGCCCTTTTCCGCCAGCCCCCGCATCATCCGTTCCAGTTTGCCCTGATTGAGCGCATCGAGACCGGAGAACGGCTCGTCAAACACCACCAGTCGGGGGTTATGTACCAGCGTGCCGAGCAGCTGGACTTGCTGCGCCATACCTTTTGACAACTGGCGGATCTGCCGGTCGATCGCATAGCCCAGGCCATGTTCTTCCAGCAATTCCTTGCCGCGTCGACGCCCCTCGGCCAGGGGAAGGCCGCGCAGCGCGCCCAGAAATCCGATCGCCTCATAGGCTTTCATGGCAGGATAAAGACCCCGCTCTTCGGGTAGATATCCCACGGTATGTGCCACTTCGTGCGGGCGGTCCGTGCCCAGCAGGCGGCGGATTCCGGCGTCTGGCTCGATAATGCCCAGCAGCATCCGCAGCGTCGTGGTCTTGCCCGCACCATTGGGGCCGAGGATGCCATAGATCGCGCCTTCCGGCACGGTCAGGTCAACCCCATCAACCGCTGTGAACCCCTCGAACCGCTTGACCAGCCCGCGCGCCTCGATCGCCAGCGGCCGTGGATCTGCGCCACCTGGATTGCCCGTCATCGGTCCATCGCCTAACTTCATCATCGGCGTGCCTTATGGAGCGCTTGTGAACAGGAGCAACAGGAAGTTTGGTTAACGCATCCACTACCGCGGGCTTGAAGCACGATCTGGTGGCCGAAGCCCGGCGGCTGGGCTTTGTCGCGTGCGGCGTGACCCCGGCGGGCGATGATCCGCTGCGCAGGGTGCGGTTGGAGCAGTGGCTGGACCAGGGCATGCACGGCACAATGGCCTGGATGGAGGCTCGCGCCGAACAACGCCAGAGTCCGCAAGCGCTTTGGCCCGAAGCCAGCAGTGTCATTGCGCTGGGCATGAGTTACGCCCCTGTGGTTGATCCGCTGGCGTTGGCCAGCGCTGCGGATCGGGCCCGGATCTCGGTCTATGCCCAGGGCGCCGACTATCACGATACGGTGAAAAAGGCGCTCAAGGCGCTGGCCCGCTGGCTGATCGCTGAAGCGGCGCGGCGCGGATTGGGGGAGGTCGGGGTCAAGGTATTCGTCGATACCGCGCCGGTCATGGAAAAGCCGCTGGGCATGGCCGCGGGCCTCGGCTGGCAAGGCAAGCACACCAATCTGGTCAGCCGCGATCATGGCTCATGGCTGTTTCTCGGGGCGATCTACACCACCCTTGCGCTGGAGCCGGATCCGCCCGGACAGGACCGTTGCGGATCATGCGCTGCTTGTCAGACGGCTTGCCCAACCGCCGCGTTTCCGGCGCCTTACCAGCTCGATGCCCGGCGCTGCATCTCCTATCTGACGATCGAGCTTAAGGAGGCGGTGCCGCCTGAATTTCGCAAGGCGCTAGGCAACCGCATCTATGGCTGCGACGATTGCCTGGCGGTCTGCCCATGGAACAAATTTGCCGCCAGCGCGCAGGCAATGAAACCGTTCCTCCCGCGCGCCGAATTGACCGCACCCCGGCTGGCCGAGCTGCTCGCGCTGGATGACGGTGGCTTTCGCAAGCTGTTTGCGGGCTCACCGGTCAAGCGGATTGGTCGCAACCGTTTCGTCCGCAATTGCCTCTATGCCGCTGGCAATAGCGGGGACGGTGCCCTGTTGGGGCCGGTTCGAAACCTGCTCGACGATCCCGATCCAACGGTTGCCGAAGCGGCCCATTGGGCGCTGACCGAGCTGACCGGTTAGCGCCCCAGCAGATTGCGCGCCTGGCTTGCCAGTTGTGCCAGCATCGCCGGGGCGACGGGTACTGCCGCCTGTGCCCGGGCAACCACCCGGCGAAACTGGGC